>DAOQID010000032.1:26516-34451 GCA_035339375.1 Anaerolineales bacterium
TTCTGTGATCCGTTGGGGTGGGGCAGGGACTTGTGCTTTCGGCGTTGTGGTTGCGATCGGTCTTGCCCTGGCAGGAATCATACGACCACGCAGGCAGAAGAATACCTGAAATGCCAAATTTCATCATCAAGTCATTAGACTTGATCAGAAATAAAATCTGGACGCTGATTCACACAGAAACCGCAGATTTTTCTTTTTGTATCAGCGTTTTTCAGCGTCCAAATAGGTTCTTTGCTTATTACCGATGAAGTCTATTGGATAAATCCACTCGGCCCGATTTTGCACAATTGGTGAAAGTGGTAATCATTAATTGATGTCGGTAACTTGGGGTAATCTACGGGTCGTTTCTTTTTTTGATGTGATACATCGTCAATAGCGGACTCCACTGCTTGCGGAGGATGGTCAAGCCGCGTTTGGTGAGATGCTCATCCAACACCTTCAGCCCGAAATCGGTGTCGGGATGTCCCCAGCGGAAAAGGAAATCGAAGGCTTTGATATCCACCCCGCGCGGTTCTTCGAGGAAGAGACTGCCCCCAGGTTTCAGTACGCGGACGATCTCGTCAATGGCTTTGCGCCAATCGGGGATGTGGTGAAGGACGCCGAAAATGATGACAACATCCTTGCTGGTAGTGGAAAATTGACTCAGATCGGTGGCATCTTGCAACAAAAATTCGAATTGCGGATATTTCACCCGTGCAAGTTCGATCTGCTCCTCCATGACATCGAGGCCGATGTAGCTCTTCGGGTTGAGTTGGTTAAGCAGGTCTGCGCCATAGCCTGAACCGCAGCCGATTTCAAGCACATCCTTGTTTTGCAGATCCAATCCCATGTGACGGAAGACTGGCATTTCAAAGAAGCGTTGCCCCAACTTGCGGGGAAGTGATTGCATGGCACGGAATTCGGGGGTGGATAGTTTCATAAAAAATCTCCCCTTCCTTGATGAAAGAAAGGGGAGAAACCTTACGCTGTTTCCATGAAACCCATGGCTTGCAGCATCTCTTCGTTGCTGGCAAACTTGAATTCCTCAAGTCCGCGTTTTCTGGCCTCTTCTGCTTCCACAGCTTCGAGCCGTTTGATATCTTCCTTCAAGATGATGGGTTTGCCGAGATTTTTCATTTTTTCAGCTACAACTTCGGCGCTGGCATTGGCGGGTTGTTTGGTCTGCAAATATTGCCAGACGGCCTTGGCGGCATTTGTCCCATCTTTGCGGGCATAACCGACCAAACCCTCACTGGCTTTACGAGACCAGCCGCCGACGAAAATCCCTTCCACTGCGGATTCGAAGGTGAGATTATCTACAGGGAAACGCGGTGAATTATTTTTGATGAACTCGTTCCATTCTGTGGGCAGGCCAAAGGATTCATCCACTTTATCGCCGATGGCAAAGATGACCGTATCCACATCGAGTATGCGTTTGGCGCCTGTGCCTTTGGCGCTGGTCTTGCCGTCTCTTTCGGTGAGGATGTTATCCTCCACTTCAAGTTTGGTCAGCAAGCCGTTCTCACCATACATGGCAGTGGGGGAGGCGAGGAAGTCAAAGCGGAATTTGCCGTGGGCGGTTTTGGGGTCTGCTTTCGCGAGAGAATCCAATATTTTTTGGCGACCAGTTTCAAGGTCCTGTTTGACCGCTTCAACGGCAGGGCGGACCCGTTCCATTTCACGGTTAAAATCATCAAGGTCAAGATATGAGATCAAATGCTTCATCTCTTCCTTGGTGAAATTCACCTCGGCTGGGCCGCGCCTTACAATGGCTGTCACCTCATCCACATTTTGCACGTGGAGCAGATGACGGGCAATATCCACCATCACATTCCCTGCACCAATGATGGCACAGCGTTTTCCAAAATGGAATTTTTTCTGGCTGAAGGGCGGGAGCTTGTTGTATGAAAATACAACGTCTTTGGCGTGATACACACCTTCAAGGTTTTCACCTGGCAAGCCCAGCGATTTTGTGCCTTGTGCCCCTGCAGTGACGAGCACGGCATCGAAGCCAAGCGCGCGTAATTCATCGAGGGTTAAGTCTCCATTGGCGCCGATGGTGACATTGCCATAGTAATCAATATTGGCAAGGTCAAGCACCTGACGGAATTGCTTGCGCAGCCCTTCTTTCATTGTATGTTTGTCTGGGTAAATTCCATACTCGGCGAGACCGCCTGCCTTCACATCGCGGTTGAAAACAGCCACATGCGCGCCCAGTGTGGCCAGCTCACGGGCCCCAAATAAACCGGCAGGCCCCGCGCCAATTACGGCTACAAAAAATTTATTACTCACTTGCACGTACCTCCTGAATTTGACAAAAACAGTCGTATTATATTTGAAAAAATTCCCATCCACAAGCAGTCTCATCCTATGCTAAGATTACAGAGTGCTGAGCAATTGGAATCGTGTAAAGGAGATCACATGGCTGAAGATAACAAAAAGGACCCCGCGCAAAAAATGCGATACCTGCTCAATGGAGGAAAGCCTTCCCCAGTGGCGCGCCTTCCCAAAAAGGATGGCGGCGTGGCATCGTTCCTTCCAAAATTGAAGAAGGATGATGCCCCAACGGAAACCCCCGCCGCTGTGGAAGTGGATGTTGCTCCCAACAAGGATCAACCCGAAGCAGCGCATCAGACTCCGCCGAAACCTGCTCCATTTCAAGGGGCATTATCGAGCCTGAAGGGAATCAAACTCAACATCGGCCCAGCTTTCTGGACCATTGCGAGTGTCATCTCAATGACCGTCAATGTGGTTTTGCTGATCGTTCTACTGGCCCTGCTTCCAAACCTCACCAAATTAAACCTCGGCAGCGCGTTGGATATTGGTAATTATCTGCTGGGCGGCCTGTACAGCAATTTTGAAAAAATGGATCGCGCCCACATCACCACATCCATTCCAGTTGAAACCACCATTCCTGTGAAGTTCGATTTGCAACTCAATCAACAGACCAATGTGGTCTTAAGTCAGGATGTGACGATTACCAATGCCCTGGTAACGGTCAACACAGGCGGTTTGAACATCACCCGCGCATTAACCACCATCGTCTTGCCGCAAGGAACAAACCTGCCCGTTGTGCTAAACTTGGTCGTTCCAGTGGATACGACTGTGCCTGTGGTATTGAATGTGCCTGTGGATATCCCGCTTTCGCAAACTCAATTGCACGAACCCTTTGCAGGCTTGCAGGATGTGGTCAGGCCGTTTTATTGCATGCTCAGCCCCAATGCCCTTGGCATTGATGGACAGCCAGTTTGTAAATAACGCCAGGTATCCTGGTGGATTAGGCTGAACAACAGTGTTCAGAATAGATTAAACCTATCGGAGACAGATGACAAATCAAATCACGCAGGTCACACTGAAGAACGGCATGAAGGTCATGTTAAAAGAGATCCATACCGCGCCCATCATCTCTTCATGGATCTGGTATCGTGTAGGCTCCAGAGATGAACCCACGGGGAAGACAGGCATCTCTCATTGGACCGAACATATGCAATTCAAGGGAACGAAGAAATTCCCAGGCAATGTATTGGATAAAGCCATTTCGCGCGAAGGAGGACGTTGGAACGCATCCACTTCTCGCGATTCAACGCGCTATTTCGAAACCATGCCCGCCGCTAAAATCGATCTTGCCTTGCGCCTGGAATCTGACCGCATGAAGAACAGCCTGTTTGATGAAAAGGAGGTCGCCTCCGAACGTACGGTCATCATGTCGGAGCGGGAAGGCTTGGAGAATGAACCAACTTTCAGATTAAGTGAGGCCGTGCAACAGACCGCCTTTCATGTGCATCCCTATCACCACGAGATCATCGGCGATATGGCTGACCTGCGCACGATCACCCGTGATGACCTGTACGAACACTATCGCAGGTATTACGTCCCGAACAATTCCATTTTGACCATTGCAGGCGATTTCCAAACGAAAGCAATGTTGAAGCGCATTCAGGAATTGTTTGAGTCCATTCCGATGGGCAAAACGCCTCCACGCCTAAATCGCCCTGAACCTGAGCCGAAAGGGGAGGTGCGCCTCACTGTTGAAGGGCCAGGTGAAACTACATTTATTCAGGTGGCCTATCGCTTCCCAAATGCAGCGCACCCCGATTATTTCCCATTGCAGGTGCTTGACAGCCTGCTTGGCGGTGCCAGCGGCCTTTCCTATAAAACATCCCGCCTGTACCGTGCCTTGGTGGATAAGGAATTCGCAGTGGATGTATCCAGCTGGCCGGAAGCGACCATTGATCCGTTTTTGTATCGCATCATTGTCACCAACCATCCCAAACGAAAAACAGACCAGACACTTGCCGCCCTTGATGCCGAGATACAAAAATTGCAGGAAAAACGCGTATCGAAAGATGAAATTACCCGTGCTGTAAAACAGGCACGCGCCGTTTTTGCGTATGGGAGCGAAAATATCACCAATCAAGCTTTCTGGATGGGGTATGCCGAGATCTTTTCATCCTATCGGTGGTTTACCAGCCATTTGAGCAACCTTGCCAAAGTGACTCCGCAAGATGTGCAGCGTGTGGCGCAGAAATATTTCCAGCCTGCCAATCGGGTCATCGGCATCTACACACCCAATGGACGGAGGAGCAAATGAACAAACCTGTTTCTGTAAAAAAGAAATCCTCCCTGCCTGGGCCTGAGGATATTCACCGCGAGACACTACCAAACGGCATCACAGTGTTGGCGCGCTCCAACTTCAACAGTCCATCCATCAGCATGGCTGGGTACCTGCCCGCGGGCGCGATCTTTGAGACCGACGATAAACTCGGGCTGGCAGATTTTGTCTCTGCTTCGTTGATGCGTGGCACACAGACCAAAAGTTTCGATGCGATCTATAACGAGCTCGAATCTGTCGGGGCTGGGTTGGGCTTTGATTCTGGAGTTCACAATGCAAGTTTCGGTGGTCGTTCCTTGGTGGATGACCTGCCATTAATGTTGAAGTTGTTGTCTGAGTCGCTGCGCACACCTGTTTTTCCTAAGAACGAAATTGAGAAATTGCGAGCACAAATTCTGACCGGCCTTGCCATCCGCGAGCAAGATACATCTGATATGGCTGCAATGGCCTTTGACCGCTTGTTATTCGATGGACATCCTTATAGCAGGCCGTCAGATGGATTTGTGGAAACGATTCAAAGCATCACCCAAAAAGACCTGGTCAACTTTCATCGCGATCACTATGGACCCAGAGGCATGGTCATTGCAATCGTCGGTGCGATCGACCCGAAGAAGGCTGTTGCAGCGGTGGAGCGTGTTCTCGGAGGGTGGCAGGTTCCAGGTCAGGTTGTGCCGCCGCTTCTTCCTCCATACAAGCCGATCAAGAAAACGGTCAGGCATCACCATACACTTGCAAACAAATCCCAGTCTGATTTGGTGATCGGTATGATTGGTCCAAAGCGAAAGGATCCGGAGTTTTATTCTGCTTCGCTGGGTAATTCGGTTTTGGGTCAATTTGGCATGATGGGGCGCATTGGCGAATCGGTGCGTGAAAAATCAGGGCTGGCCTACCATGCATCATCAAGCCTGAGTGCGGGAGTGGGGCCTGGTACCTGGGAGGTGAATGCCGGAGTGAGCCCAAAGAACTTGAAGAAAGCAATTGATTTGATCGAAGAAGAGTTGCGTAAATTTGTAAAGAGCGGTGTGACAAAACGGGAACTTGAGGATAGCCAGGCAAACTACATTGGGAGATTGCCGCTTTCTGTTGAGTCAAATGGTGGTGTAGCCAATGCGTTGTTAAATATTGAGCGTTACGACCTCGGCTTGGATTATTATCAGCGCTATGAAGGGCTGGTGCGTGGTGTTACGCGCGATCAGGTGTTGGCTACGGCACAAAAATATATTGACCCGAATCGCCTGGTGATTTCAACAGCTGGGCCGTAATTGATTTCGTATATGAAGCTTGCTACTGGAGTTGATTTAATTGAAGTCAGCCGTGTCCGTGAGGCGATTGAGCGCCACGGGGAGCGTTTTCTTGCGCGGATCTTTACGGAAATTGAGCAACGCGAATGTGGCGGAAAATTTCCATCACTTGCTGCGCGTTTTGCTGTGAAGGAAGCAACAGCCAAGGCCTTGGGGACTGGCATTGGTGATGTCAGCTGGTTGGATATCGAAGTGCGGGGCGATGAGAATCGTGCTCCGCACTTGTATTTACATGGGGCAGGGGAAGAGTTGGCCCAAAAGCTGGGATTGGTGACCTGGTCTGTTAGCATCAGTCATACCGAGACACAAGCCATTGCTTTTGTTGTTGCCATTGGGTAATGAAAACATCCCGCGACCAGTATTCGCGGGATGTTCGTAAGGACGGTTGAGATGTGGGAATGGCGAAGGACTTGGAGTCCACCACATCTCAATTCATTTTTGGTCCTCAACGCCGATCCAAAGGTGCCCAGGCATGACGGGTTTGTAGGGGCGGATAATTAATTTCCCAAGTTCAACTTGTCTTTGCCCGTTTTCCATCATGCTAGGGTGGACAAGGCATAAGTCGGGAATGTGGCCGAATTTCTTGCGATAGAAATCCATGGCTTTTTGAATTTTAATACTCAAAGTGGTTCGTGGATCATTGTCAAACCATAACATTCCAGTATGCATGATGAAGTCCTTTCTCAAATTGCGTTTGTGCGTCAATCCAGTGCGGGAGCTAAAAACCTGAGCCAGTTCTGTCCCTCACGCATTGCGAATTGTGAGCCCGTTGCCAATGTGCCAAGGATGTCGTTGGATGCGTTCGCAACCAAATGCGCGTCTTGCAAGTTCTGGATATTGCCAAACAGGCGTGTGCGAAAGAATCCAAGCCATGTTTCAATGTGATGTGCGCGGCTTGCGTTGAGAGTAACAATTGGCCAGACTTTACGGGAGGTTCCCCGTAACAAAAGCCAGCGCAAACATTGTTCAGTCTGCTGATCGAGTTTGGTTAGAAACTCAAGATCGTCAATCAAAAGCAAAAAAGTGCGTTCATCGTTTTTGTTTTGGTGTGCCCATTCAACAAGAGACTGGATAAGTTCTTGTGCGCCATTGTCTTGCGTGGTATAAACTCCCATATTGCTCTCACGATCTTGAAAGTTATTCCACTCTTCTGCATGTGATGTGACAACACAGTATTGAATATCTGAAGGAGAGTGGAGTAATTCGGCAGCTTGAGCGATGGTTTGCAAGAGTCCGGTCTTTCCACAAGCTTTGTCACCAACAATCAAGATTGGCCCTGGAATCGGATCGTCAAGATTAAGTAAAACTGGCAATCCATCTTCTGCAATGCCTAAAAAAAGAGCTTCTTCAGGCAAAGGAGTAATGTCTGCAAGTACACTGTTTAATGTAGGCAGGATAATTTCAGGCATGCGAGAAGTGTGACCAGACTGTTCTTCTTTTGCCAGTTCAGTCAATGCATTGATCATTAAGGTGAAGTGATTGGAATTGTCCATTATTAGAACGCCTGTTCTAATAATACAACCAAAGAGTTTGAATGTCAAGGCGCAAAGTTGCTGTCCAATTTGGAAATAATGAAAGTGCAATAATCTTGACGGTATGCGTTGTTTTGGTATAATCCGCCTGCTTAATCACTTGCCGACGTAGCTCAATCGGCAGAGCACCCGCCTTGTAAGCGGGCGGTTACGAGTTCAATTCTCGTCGTCGGCTCAATGGTTGCTGAAAAAGGCGTCGGTGATCAGTAACAATTTATCAAGGGCAGTTACCCAAGTGGCCAAAGGGGACTGACTGTAAATCAGTTGTCAGAAGACTTCGGAGGTTCGAATCCTTCACTGCCCACTACCGGTGTTTCATTACCGGTCAGCACGTTAAGCCCTCATAGCTCAGTCGGCAGAGCACACCCTTGGTAAGGGTGAGGTCACGGGTTCGAATCTCGTTGAGGGCTCAGTTGCTGAAAAGCATTCATGTAAATATAAAAAGGAGACCGAGAGATGGCGAAGGAAAAATTTGATCGCAGCAAACCGCATCTAAATGTAGGGACCATGG
>DAOQID010000033.1:0-15597 GCA_035339375.1 Anaerolineales bacterium
TATTTGGGTCTATTGCCCGCAATCAAGCCCGAAAACGTAGCGATGTTGATCTTTTAGTAGATTTCAACAGGCCCATAGGCCTATTCGAGTTTGCGCGGCTCAAAATGTATCTTGAAGAACTACTCGGCAGGAAAGTGGATTTGGTCACACCCGAAGCGTTGCGCAAGGAACTACGCGAGGTCATTTTACAAGAGGCGATCCGTGCCGCCTAGAAACTGGAAAATGGCATAGACAGTCATCAGCCCCATTAGACCTCCGAGTTCTCCAAGAACTCGGAGGTCTTGCGATATAATCCCCATCGATGACTGACGAGACCCTTCTCAACGATCGTTATCAACTGCTCGAAAGGCTTGGTACCGGGGGCATGGCCGATGTCTTTCGGGCGCGCGATCTCATGCTGGATCGCTATGTGGCGATTAAAGTCCTGCGCAAGGATTATTCGACCAACGAGGAATTCCAGAAGCATTTCCGCATGGAAGCGCGTTCGGCGGCAAATCTTTCGCACCCCAACATCGTCACCGTGCATGACTTTGGCTTTGCAGATGACCTGCTCTACATCGTCATGGAGTACATCCCCGGCAAAGACCTCAAACAACTCATCCGCGAACGTGGCCGCTTTTCAGTAGAGACGGGCATTCCGCTCATTATTCAGGCTTGTGCGGGGCTGGGGTATGCCCACCGTGCCGGGCTTGTCCATTGTGATGTCAAACCGCACAACATGCTCGTTTCAGAAGATGGCCGCCTCAAAGTCACCGACTTCGGCATTGCGCGCGCCCTCGCCACTATGACACCCGGCGAACGCACTGACATTGTCTGGGGGTCGCCGCTTTATTTTGCGCCCGAGCAGGCCCAAGGGGAGGCCCCTTCGCCTGCGTCCGATGTCTATTCCATTGGTGTGGTGATGTATGAATTGCTCTGCGGTACGCCACCGTTCACCGCATCCACCTCCGATGAATTGGCTCGCCTGCATATTTCCGCCCGCCCGATTCCCATCCGCGAATATATCCCTGATATCCCGACCGCACTCGAAGAAATTATTATGAAGGTGCTCTCCAAAGAGCCCGCTGCACGCTATCGCACCGCAGATCAACTTGGGCGTGTGCTGCTCAAATTTGGCACCCAGCCCGATGCCCCTGCCCCTGCGCCAACACCTGTGCCACCCCCCGCAACAGTCATCAGCGTCTCGCCAGAAATTTCGGATAAACTCCCGACCAAGGAAACGGTTTCCACTTCCCGACAGACCACTGCCCCCAGGCAATATACCCAGCCCGAACCAGCGCCTCAGGAATCACCCGAGCCTGTCTCTGCCTTCGAAGAAATTGACTGGGTCTTTTGGGGCCTCGCCTTGTTTGCTTTGCTGGCAGTGGGTGGCCTCATCCCATTTTGGATGATGGTTTACTTTGCCTATAATCCTCCCATTTAATAAAATCAATTGTTTACGGCGTCGGTTTTACTTTCTGACTCATGAATAAATTCCTCCTCGCCCCCTCTATCATCGCCGCAGATTTCACCCGCATTGCCGAAGAGATCGCCGCCTGTGAATCTGCTGGCGCCGATTGGCTGCATGTGGATGTGATGGATGGGCATTTTGTCCCCACCATTACCATAGGTCCGCTTTTTACTGAAGCCTGTAAACGTGTTACCAAACTCCCATTGGATGTCCATTTGATGATCTCAGAGCCTGAGAAATATCTTGAGGCCTTTGCCAAAGCAGGCGCAAACAATATCACCGTCCATGTGGAAACCTGCCCCGATCTGGTTGGCACCGTGAAAAAGATCAAATCCCTGGGCTGCAAGGCAGGGATCACACTCAACCCCGCTACCCCTGCCTCTGCATTAGATTCCGCCCTGCCGCTTGTTGACCTTGTTTTGGTGATGAGTGTGGTTCCCGGATATTCAGGTCAGGCGTTCATGCCTGAAATGGTCGGCAAAGTGGAAGAGATCCGCGCCCGGTTGGATGCATTGCATTCAACCGCCCACCTGGAGGTGGACGGGGGCATGTCTGCAAAGACTTTGCCGCTCATGTACAAAGCCGGTGCAGATATGTTCGTGGCAGGCAGCGCTGCGTTTGGTCATCCGCAAGGTGTGGGGCAGGGCATCAAAATATTGCGGGAATGTGTTTAGTCCGCGTTAAAACAAAAATCACGGCCGAAGCCGTGACCTTTGATGTGAATGGAAAACAAACTAAGCCGCAGATTTGCCGAGTGTCTTGATGCACTTGGCGCACAGCGTCTTCTTGACCAGGCGGCCATTCTCCATCACCGAAACCTTCTGGAGGTTGGGCTTGAACGTGCGGTTTGTTGCACGCAGGGAGAACGAACGATTGTGGCCGAAGGTGGTTGCTTTACCGCAGGTGCTGCATTTTGCCATTTTAGGATACTTCCTTTCAATTACAATGATTCCACTACCTGACCTGGCAACATGCCGCTGGGTCAGCGCCTTTACTCAAAGGCGCGGAATTTTACCATACAACGCAACCTTCTTCAAGATAAGATGTTAAAATAGACACGGAAAGCCAGCGTACGGGCGGCAAGACCGTCCGATCCAACAGAAGAGCCTTGGGCATCAGCAGTGTTATGTGCTGTAAAAACTCCCTCGGCATGATGATTAAAATTGAGGAACCTATGGGCGACGAAACAACAACCTTGGGCGGGATTCATATTTCGCCAAACGCGGTGGCAACCATTGCTTATTATGCCACCCTGCAATCCTATGGAGTGGTGGGGCTTGCGCCGAAAAATCTGGCAGATGGCATCGTTTCCACCATTACCCGCGAACCTTCACGCGGAATCACCGTCCGTTACAAGGGCGAAGACATCGACATCGATATTAACGTCGTTGTAGAGTATGGCACTCGCATCAACTCAGTGGCTGTCAGTGTGGCCAACACCGTGCGCTTCCATGTGGAAAAAGCATTGGGACTGCGTGTAAATTCCGTGAATGTGCATGTCGCCGGGCTGCGCATCAGCGATACAGATTAGGAGCCGAGAAAACTTATGGGTGTGGACTCTGCACGCGTAGAGAAATTTCGTCGAATGCCGATTGATGGGCAGTCATTAAAACGCTTGATCGATGCCGGGCTGACCTGGCTTCGCACCAACAAGGAAACGGTCAATGCTTTAAACGTTTTCCCAGTGCCTGACGGTGATACAGGCACCAACATGGTGCTGACTTTGCAAGCCGCGTGGAACGAGGTCAAGGATTCGGGGACTCGCAACCTCGGCGAGATGGCGGCCATGGTCTCCAAGGGCGCCTTGATGGGTGCGCGCGGGAATTCGGGCGTTATCACCAGCCAGATCCTGCGTGGATTTTCACGCGGTGTGCATGAAAAAGCCACATTGGATGTCCCCACTTTGGTGAAGGCTTTTGGCGAAGCGCGTGACACAGCCTATAAGGGCGTCGTCCGACCTGTGGAAGGGACGATTCTCACCGTCATTAAAGAAGTTGCCAATGCAACAGAAGCAGCCTTAGGGTCGGCGAAGGATGCGATCGAAATCCTCGAAGTGGCGGTTAAAGCCGCAGATGAAGCTGTCAAAAAGACGCCGGAAATGCTCCCCGTCCTCAAACAGGCAGGCGTGGTTGACTCGGGCGGCAAGGGACTGTTCTTCATTTTGGAAGGCATGCTCAGGCATGTGTATGGTGAGTCACTTGAAACACCCACCATGAGCGTCAAGCCCATGTCGGCTATGAATTTGCAGGGTGCCCTCGAAGAAGTGGAAGAGGGGCAGGATTACGAAGTGGTTGTGGATTTTGTGCCCACAGGTGAACTTGACCTCGGCGCATTTTACGGCCGACTTGAAGAGATGGGTACTTCCATTCAGGTGGGGGAGGGCGAAGGGATGTACCGTATGCACATCCACGTGCCCACCGAAAAACGTTACGAGCCGATCGATTACATTATGGGTATTGGCACGGTGACAAAGGTTGCCATCGAAAACCTGCTTGCCCAGATGGATGATATTCAAAAAAGCAAGCAGATCCAGTTTGCTACAGTTGAGCCCGGACATATTGCCGTGGTTGTGGTTTCGCCGGGGGCAGGCATCAGCCGTATTTTTGCCAGCCTGGGTGTGGCGGCCGTTGTGGCTGGCGGACAAAGTATGAACCCATCCACGCAGGATATTTTGAGTTCCTTTGAAAACCTGCCGACCGATAAGATCATTATTTTGCCGAATAATAAGAACATCATTCTCGCTGCAAACCAGGCCAAAGAAGTGACCGTAAAACAGGTGGCTGTGGTGCCGACTCGCACCGTTCCGCAGGGACTTGCCGCCATGCTCTCGCTCATTCCCGACGGGGAACTTGATTCTGTCGCCGATAAAATGACCAAAGCTTTGGGTTCGGTCAAAACAGGCGAGGTTACAATTGCCACCCGCACCGTTGAAATTGACGGCGTCAGCGTGAAGGATGGACAGGTCATTGCGTTGTTGGATGGCAAGCTGGTGGTCTCTGCTGAATCAGTGGAGCAGGGTGTGATGGAATTGCTCGAAAAAGCCGATGCCGACCAGCACGAACTGGTCAGCTTGTACTACGGCGAAGGCATGACCCATGCTGAAGCCAACCGCATCGCAGATTTGATCGTCACCAAATACACCGCCCTCGAAGTGGAAGTACAGGAAGGCGGACAGCCGCACTACCAATTTATCATTTCGATCGAATAAACAAGACATAATTACCCCCGAATTCAACTCAAGACGCAGAAGAACGCTGATCGCGCAATGTGCAGGCAAAAGCGACCGATCAGCGTTCTTCTTGTTTTAACTTATTTTCTTTTGTAATTCATTCTCAACAAACCGAAGGCTGCCTTTGCCATATCCACTCCTGCCACAATGATGGCGATGATGATGGCGATCGAAAACGAAAGGGTGAAAATATTCAGCAGCAAATCAGCGTTGATCGAACTGTTTGGCACGCTTTGGAACGACTCAGCGGTGAACCCGAAGATATTGGGCGTGCGCAGAATGGCAACCGCCACTGCAATGCTGGCAACTTCAATGATGATCTTGGCAATTCGAGTGAGGGAAGTCCATACTGCACTGCGGAGCAGGTAAATATCCAGCACAATTTCAGCGAGAAAAACGGCATTGATCCAGGGCAGGAATTTGAAGAATTCGGCTGAGAACATGGGAATAAAGACCATTTTGTCTTCAGCAAAATAAGACATGCCAAGAATATCGGGGAACAGATTCAAAATGGCAAGACCTATGAAGGTGAAAACGATCTCTGCGATCAAGTCACTGCGTTTGGCCGTATCAGGGTCTGGTTCTTTGGCAAGGGTGGCGGGGTCCCAGTCTTTTTCGTTGCTGAAATCGCCGATTTCCTTGTCTGGAAGCACACGCTCCAGAATGGCGAAGATGAACACGATATTGCCGAAAGCGGTAATCGCCGCAGAAACGATCCCACCCAACCCTTTGCTGACGATGTTCATAAAACCCGCACCCATGAAAGGTGTGTCGGTTGCGGCGCGGATCCCTGTCAGCACCAATAAAACAGTTACAAGGATGGGAATCACGATCTTCAGTACCATCAAAAAGAAGGGAAACAGACGCGGGCCGATCAAATATGGCTGAGGGTTATAGGTCGCTGCCACTTTTTGAGGTGACCCATATTCTTTCAGCAGTTCGATCTCCATGGCTTCACTGCGCGGCTGGCCCGTTTGTTCCACACGGTCTTCCAGCATATCTTCAAGCGTGGACTTTAATTCCTTCTCAATATCCTCGCGTCCCTTGAGGATCGGCAGGTTCTTTCCAACTTCAGTTACATAACGGTCAATTAAATTCATTTCATCTCCTTACGCCAGCACTTTTGCCATCACAGCCACAATGCCAGCCCATTCTTTTTTCAATTTCGGGAGGATCTTTTTTCCCTCCGCACTGATGATGTAATAACGTCGCGGGCGCGCTTCTTCCAGCTTCCAAACCGATTCGAGCAATCCCTGCGTTTCCAGGCGGCGCAAGAGCGGGTAGAGTGTTCCCTGATCCACTTCAAGCCCCTGGTCTGAAAGCAACTTGAGCAGGGAGTAGCCGTATTGTTCACTGCTCAACTGACTGAGCACAGCCAGCACGATCACACCGCGCCGTAATTCGAGGGTAACATTTTCCAGTGATTCATTGTTTGCCATATATCAACCTTTGTCGCATGATACTGTGTAATACACAGTATGTCAAGGGCGGAATGACACCTTCCCCCATTCTTATGTTAAACTTTCAATATGAAAATAGGAATCGTCACCGACTCTACTTCCGATCTCCCCGCCCACCTCATTGAACAACACGAGATCCATGTCATTCCGTCCATTCTGGTTTTGGAGGGAAAGGAATATATGGATGGGGTCAATATCACCCGCGAAGAATTTTATACGCGCCTGCCTGCGCTTCGCACCCCGCCGACAACGGCTGCGCCTTCGATCGGAGATTTCACCGCCCCGTATGAGGCGTTGCTCTCAAAAGGCTGTGACCATATCATATCCATCCACCCTGCCGTGAAATTAACCACCACGATCAATGTGGCTCGCAAGGCGGCCGAGGAATTTCCCGGCAAAGTCACCTGTGTGGACAGCGGATCGCTTTCCCTCGGGATCGGATTTCAGATCCTCGCTGCTGCCGAAGCGGCGGAATTTGGCCTGCAATCCGCATTGGATGCCATTACCTCCACTCAAAAACGGCTTCACGTTTTTGCCGCATTGGATACGATGGAATACCTCAAGCGCAGCGGACGTGTCCCTGGAGCCGTAGCAGCTTTGGGTGGATTGCTTTCCATCAAACCGATGATCGAATTGAAGGATGGCGAAGTAAAACCTGTCGGTGCTGTGCGAATCACACGGCAGGCCGACGAACGCATCCTGAATCTGCTGCTCGAAAGGGGAGAGTTGGAACGCCTTGCCATTTTGCACACCAATGCCGAACCCCGCGCCAAAAACCTGCTCGATGATTTGATGAATCAAGCCCGAAAATCAGTTCCGCGTGAGATTTTGTTCGTCAACGTCACAGCGGTGATCGGCACCCATCTTGGGCCAAATGGCATCGGTTTTGCAGCAGTGAGGAAATGACACCTCCCCATGATAAAATTGCCCCATGCAACCATCTTTGGAAAAACTACGTAAATTTTTTCGCCTGGAACATGAAAACAAGTACGAGAATACTGCAATTATCGGCGGCCTTGCCAAAATGCTCGATTATTGGGAAGGGGAGGCCCGTGCGGATGGAGTTGCTGAAGAGGTAATTCAAGCCGTTGCGGCTCGTCTGCGCTCTTATGAGAAGCTCAGCCCGGATGGAAGGGCTGAGTCGCTTAAAGGCTTATGGAAACGGATTGGAGAAACCTACCCCGAAGCTGGGCAAAAGCCAAAAGCACCACCCCAGCCTTCGAAGGCGAACCAGCCGCCCCGTCCGCCGCGACCCGAACCCACGGACCCCGCTCAACTCGAAGCGCCCACTCCACCGGTTCCGCCAGAATCAAAGCCCCAGCCAAGACCTCAAGCCCAAGAACAACGCAAGCCGCGACCCACACCACCTCCACAACAACAGCGCTCCCGTTTTGAGAGCGCGCCCGGTGCAAAGACCAGCCAAACCCCAGCCGCTTTGAATGCGGATATCACTGTTCTTCAAGGTGTTGGCCCAAAGCATGCCGAATCGTTGAAAAGCATCGGCATCTTTACACTTGGTGACATGTTGTATTACTTCCCGCGCCGCTACGAAGATTACAGCCAGCTCAAGCCGATCAAATCCCTTTTTTATGGCGAAGCGGTGACCGTGCTCGGTACAGTTCAAAGCGTCCACACCCGCCCTATTCGCGGTGGAAAGTCGAGCATTGTCGAAGTGATCATCAACGATGGGACAGGTGGACTGCGTCTGTCGTTCTTCAACCAGCCCTGGCTTATAAACCGTATGAAGGAAGGGGAGGCGATCTCCGTCTCTGGCAAGGTGGACCAATATTTGGGACGCCTGATCATGAACTCACCCGATTGGGAGCCGATCGAAGTTGAAAACCTGCATACGGCCCGCATTGTCCCCATTTATGCGTTGACTGAAAAGGTCACACAAAAATGGCTCCGCAAACTCATGAACGAAGTGATTCCGTTCTGGGCGCCTGCCGTGGTGGATATTCTCCCCGAAAAGATCAAACTCTCTGCAAGGCTGGTTTCACTGAGCGAAGCACTCATGCAGGTTCATTTCCCTGTTTCACAGAGCAGGCTCAAGGCCGCCCGCGAACGATTGGGTTTTGATGAAATCTTTTTCCTGCAAATGGGCGTGCTGCGTCAGAAACGGGATTGGAAAGATGCGGAGGCCCGCCGCTTCTCTGTTTCGACCGAGTGGATGGATTCGCGTTTAAGCGGCCTGCCCTTCACTTTGACATCTGCCCAGCAAAAATCGCTTGAAGATATTCGCGCCGACCTGAATTCAGGCAGGCCGATGAACAGACTTGTACAGGGCGATGTTGGTTCAGGCAAGACCGTGGTGGCTGCTTTGGGCTCTTCAGTCGTTGTCAGTGAAGGTGCCCAGGCTGCGATCATGGCGCCAACCTCGATCCTGGCTGAGCAGCATTTCCGTAATTTCAGCAATCTGCTGGCGGGGCCGCAGGGATTTTTGCAACAGAGCGAGATTCGACTTTTGGTGGGCAACACAACTGAAAGTGAGAAGGAATCGATCCGTCAGGGATTGGCAGATGGTTCGGTGAAGATCGTCATCGGCACACATGCTGTGATCGAGCCTGATATCCTCTTCAAAGACCTGCAATTTGTTGTCATTGATGAACAGCACCGCTTTGGTGTGGAGCAGCGCAAGGAACTGCGCAGCAAAGGTACGAATCCACACTTGCTGGTGATGACCGCTACACCGATTCCGCGCTCCCTGGCGTTGACCGTGTTTGGCGATCTCGATCTTTCTGTAATCGATGAAATGCCAGTTGGTCGTCAGCCGATCGATACCTACGTGCTGCGGCCTCAGGAACGTGAACGGGCCTTCACAATGATTCGCGGGCAGATTCGCAGCGGCAGGCAGGCTTTCATCGTGTATCCCTTGATCGATGAAAGCGAAAAGATCGAAGCCCGCGCCGCAGTGGATGATTTCGATGTGCTTTCCAAGGAAGTCTTCCCCGATCTCAAGCTTGGGCTTTTACATGGGCGCATGCGCCCCGCGGAAAAAGACGAAGTGATGTTGAAATTCCGCGACAGGGAATACGATATTCTCGTTTCGACCACCGTGGTTGAAGTGGGTGTGGATGTGCCGAATTCCACCGTCATGCTCATTGAAGGCGCTGACCGCTTCGGGCTTTCACAGCTTCATCAGCTCCGCGGACGGGTTGGTCGGGGTGCGGCGCAGTCGTATTGTCTGCTCATTCCCACTCATGAGGATGCCACCGAAAATGAACGTCTGCAGGCCATGGCCAAGACCAACAACGGTTTCGAACTGGCTGACCTCGACCTGAAAACACGCGGCCCCGGAGAATTTCTGGGAACCCGTCAGGCGGGCTTTGGCACCCAATTGAAAATGGCCAGCATCACCGATGTATCCTTGATCGAAAAAGCACGTACACAGGCGCAAGCCCTGTTTGAACGCGATCCGTATCTGCAAAATCCCGAACACGCCCTGCTTGCTGAAGCCTTTGAGCGCTTCTGGGGCACAGGAAAAGGAGATGTTAGTTAGCTGAATTGTCCAAGGGTCAATTTGTTGCGTGGTCGCATGGTCATGCTCGAATTTCCCCGACGATTCAAAGATGCAACTACAAAACCACCATGGTTAGAGCATTGTTCCCCGGTACATTCGACCCGATCCACTACGGCCACATGGATATTGCCTCCCGCGCATCGAAACTATTCGATGAAGTGGTCATGGCTGTGTACGACAAACCCTTGAAAAGCCTCATGTTCTCACCTGAGGAACGCATTTCACTGGTCACCGAGGCATTCAAAGACAACCCAAAGATAAAAGTGACTGGCTACAGCGGCCTGACAATTGATTTCGCCCGCAAGATCCAAGCCCAGGTCATCGTGCGCGGCCTGCGGGTTTTTTCTGATTTCGAATTCGAATTCCGCATGGCGCTGGCAAATCAACGCCTGGCAAAGGATATCGAAACTGTTGCGCTGATCACCGCCGAGCAACACACCTTTCTTTCCTCCAGCACGGTACGTGAGATCGCCATGCTTGATGGTGATGTCTCCAGCATGGTGCCTGCCCATGTTAAATCTGCTTTGCATGTCAAAGTGATTAATATGGGAGAGCAATCTCCACCCAACGCACTCCGCGATTAATTTGTGCTAGAATTGGAAAAGTAATTCTCATTCATCAGGAATCCGCCCACGAGAGGCGCACTATGGACATTCTGCAACTTATTGACCGATTGGAAGAACTCTTCAACGCAGCAAAAGCTGTGCCTTTTACGCACAACGTCATTGTGGATGAAGACCGCATGTTGGAATTGATCGACCAGATGCGCATCGCCATCCCTGAAGAAGTAAAAAAGGCCCAGCAGATCATGGCCCAGCGTGACCGTGTAATGGCCCAGGCCCAGGAAGAAGCCAACCGCACCCTGCAGCTTGCCCGCGATAAAGCCGACCAACTCACCCAAAAAGACATGGTCGTTCAGGAAGCCCAGCGCCGTGCCGATCAGATCATCAATCAGGCACGCGGTGAAGCAGAAGCCACCCGCGCCGATGCCGATAACTACGTGGTGGATACGCTCATGCAACTGCAAGACCAGATCGCAAAAATGAGCAGCCAGGTCAGCAACGGCATTCGCATGGTGCAGGAAGACCAAATGCGAAAATCCGTCTCATCAGAAAAAGTGGAATAATCAAATTGAACAGCCCCGCCATTTTGGCGGGGCTGTTTTTGTTTATATCTGGAAGTGCGCCACAGCGCACCCGCATCACTGCTGGACCTGCAACCTGAGTGCTGTTTTCCCAACATTCCCCAAGCTGACGAATATCCCAGTACCCAAAACCAACAGCCCAATCCCAATAACGGTCATGGCAGTATTGAATGCATCGGCATAGTTAATGCCATCCCATGTGTGGGTGGGTCCCATTGTATATTGGATGGTGAGTGTGAAAATCCCCACCACAAAGGCCGCCGCACCACCCGCTTTTTTGTTATCACTGGCTTTCGCTTTGGAAAAATCCACGCCCTGCCAGATCATGGGGATCTTGAAAAGCAGGAAGATGACCAGTGTAAGCAGTGTGGTGTACACCACCGCATCCACAGGCATGGACTTTCCACGTAACATGCGCGACATGTAGATGTGAAATCCGCCGACCAATACGCCTGTGATCAAGGCATACAGGCTCGTGCGGTACGCATCCACTGTGCCTTTGATGAGTTTGATGGCCGCCCAAATTCCCCAAACCCCGATGGCAATCGTTCCAAGCATGAAGAGGATATACAGCCATTGGTATGGAATCAACCCCGCCATGCTTTCATATTTTTGCGGGAAGACCGCCGCGCAAAACGTCCCCGCGCCGCCAAGAAAAGTAAACCCGCCCGTAAGCGCCATCAGTACGATCCCAATGAACCGCAGGGATTTTGCAAAGAAATTATTTGCAGACATTGTGTACTCCTTTTGTGAAAAAAACAGGTCACGCTTCATGCGTGACCTGTACGTTGGTTATCCAAGTTTGAAACCTGCTACGAAGAGTGCTGTTGTCAGCAGGAGCAGCATGGGGAACAATCTCATGATCGTATCCCTTGATAAGATCGGCTTTCCTGTTTTCAGAAAGGAAAGCAACAACCCGCCGATGCCGATCAAAGCTCCGCCAATGCCCACAAGGGAGAAAAGCGGTTTCACCTGTCCCTGTGCTGCAAGGATGATGGGAAGCAGGAAAATGGTGAGGCCTGCAATGCCGTGGGTGATGGCAATGACAATGACAGGCAGCTTGTTTTGCATGGCAATGGAACGGGTTAATACCACGGCGAGAAAACTGATGATGGTGAAGATCAGGTAAACGGTCCGCAGGGAGGCGAGGTGCTGCCAGATGAGGCCGAGTGACAGGGCGAGTGGAATGATCGTTGAGATGATCACAACGATGGGCGCATCCAACACTTCAAACCCGAGGATGATGAGCAGAAGCCCTGCCACCAGGATGACACCGAAAGCAATGGTGTAGGCTGTGATGGAAACACTATCCATCTGGTCAATGCCGATGGCGATCTGGTATGCGGCAAGAAAACCAGTGAAAAGAAGCAGGGTGCGGTCGAGGGAAGACATTTTCATTGGGCAATATGCAGGGCAACATAAATGTTGCGTTACGGAATGATCAGCAACATCGCGAACAACATGTACATGGATGCGTATTTGAACAAGCTGAAGTTGACGCGGTCTGATGGGCGAAAAACCGTGGTGATGGCAAGGAAGAACAGACCCGCGCTCAGCACAATGATGAGTCGCAGCACACCTGCTGTGACCCCGATCCAGACCGATGCCCAGCCCATGGTGAGTGCTGCAACCACGCTGGAGAATGCGATCGCAAATCGGGTGACCGCTTCGCCGTAGGTGGAGGGGAAGGTGGGCACACCTGCCGATTGATAGTCATCGAAGAATTTGAGGCTGAAGGTGAGCGTGTGCGTGGGAATCCAAAACAATACAGCGCAGGCCAGCAAAATGCCGATGACATCGATCTGGCCGACGGCCAACACACGGCCTGCGAGGATGGGCATGGCACCAGAGATGCCGCCCCACACAATGCTCCAGCAGGTGCGGCGTTTTAGCCACATGCTGTAAACGACCACGTCGAAAAATAAACCTGCAAATACCACAAGGCCGTATAACCAGTTGACCATCACCGCCCAGCCAATGCCGATGACCGACACTGCCATGCCGAGGTTGAAGACCTCTTCACGGGTCACCTGACCTGCGGAGGTGGGGCGTTTGTGGGTGCGTTTCATCTTTGCGTCAATATCCTGGTCCCACCACATGTTGAGGATGGTGGAGCCAGAAATGGCAAGGAAGAGACTGGGCAGCATTTGCCAGAAGTGAAGCCAGTTTACGGTGGTGTGCGCACTCAAATAGCCAGCCACGCCTGTGAGCAAAAGCAGGCTGGTCTGCAGAGATTTGATGAGCGGGATATACAGACCGAGTTTGGATCTGATCGTGCTGAAGGACAATTGCGCTTGCATGAGATACTCCTGCGATGGATGGGAACAAGTAAACAGGGAACCAAATTACAGAGCGCAAGTATACCTGTGTACATGTGTACTTGTCTACTTGGTTGGTTTGTTACTCATCCCGCGCACATCGAAACCCGACACCCGGGCTAAAGTAAGTGGGTGTGGCGTTATTGCGAACCCAAATGCGCAGGTCCATGTCGTAGGTGTCTTTTGAACCGCCGCGCATAAAACGGTAATGCATTCCTTCGTATACATCACCCGTCCATTGCCAGACGTTGCCTGCCATGTCGTACAGGCCATAGGGGGAGGCTGAGTCAATGGTTTGGAAGCCGTCGTAAACCTGCCCATTGTAGAAACCAACTGGGCTGGTGCGTGAACCAAAAGAAGCCATGTCTTCGAACGGGTCGCGGCTGGAGTAGAAGTTGGCATGGCCGCGTTGAATTTCATCACCCCACGGAAACGGACGTTCATCGGTGCCGCGTGCGGCTTTTTCCCATTCCAATTCGGTGGGGAGGCGGGTGCCAAAATATTGGCAATATCCCCATGCTCCAAACCAGGTAACACTCGTCATGGGATGTTTTTCGTACCCAGATTGAACGGTGAATGTTGTTCCATCAAATTGGATTCTCTGCGAGGGATCATCAAGCGGAATGAAGAGCCAATCGCCCGCTTCGATCTTCTCCTCGTGCTTGACCCCGTGGAACGTGTCGCCTGGGTAGAACCCGACAATTTTGCCGCCGTCCATTTTTATGCTGCCATCTGCAAGCGCCGCGTTGAGAAAATCTGCATACTGTGCGGCGGTCACATCAGTGACCATGATCTCGTAGGCTTCTGTGGATGCGGTTTCATCGAACTGTCCGTGGTGGAATTCACCTGCTGGGATCTGTGCCCAGGTGTTCGGGTCAATGCCTGTTTCAAAGGTGGGGATCGGAGCGTTCAAATCCACGGGGGCGCAGGATGCCAGTAACGCCGCACACAGGCAAAGGGTCAGAGTGAAGCGTTTCATTTGTCCACCTCCTGTGCGAGTTCGTGGTCCAGTTCCTCGATCCAACGCCCTTTGTTCTTGAAGAGGTCGATCAAACGATGAACCATTATGATCGCAAGGATGACCAGCAGCATGCCAAGGCCAAAATCAATGGCATACATCAACCCGTTGACAAGTGGTTGTTGGGCGGCTTCTGTAACAAAGAGCCGCTTCATTTCAAACAAAGTGACCGCGCCAAAGGCGATATCTGAAAGAATGATGATGCCCCAGCCATACCACTGGCGCAGCCTGCCTTTGAAACCGTTCATATCTCCATAATACAGGAGGATGATGGTGGCAATGATGGCGGAAAGCACATGCCAATGACCAGTGAGTTCAATGCGTTCTTCACGTGCAGGCCACACACGAAAGATTTCATCGAGTTTGATCGCCATGAAAATACCGAGGCCGCTGGTGGTGAAATTCATGAACAGCATTTGCCAGGTGGGACCGAATTTGAGCGGGTCACGTAATAGGGCGCCCACTTTCTGACCGAAGGTTGGCTTTGTGAGGTGTGCCGTGCCATCCTTGATGAGCTTGGCCCAACTCCAGATCAGCAGAAAGAGCGCCGCCAGCATGGACGGGGTTGCGCCGACGTAGATGACCATGTGTGCCACAGGCTCGAGCGGGGTAACCACACCCCACACGCCCAGGTTGAGTACAATGGTTCCAAGGATCATTAATGGCATGGCGGCCTTGTGCCACGCGCCTTTGAAATTCAACCAGCGCCCGATGATGAGCGTGATCATGATCCCGATCAATGCCAGCATGATGTGCAAATGACCGATGACCGAATATTCCATCACGGTTTTTTCAGGCAGGCGAATGATGTTCTCTGCGAGAAAGGTTTCAAAGCCATGGCCGTAATATGAGCCTGGCACCGCGCCAAAAAGAGACGAGATTACGGTTGTGACCGCAGTGGCAAAAAAGGCGGTCCGCTCCAGGTCCAGTCCGCTTTTGGTGTGGGCGTAACTTTTATCGGTGACATGATATTCAGGATTCCACGGCCAGAGCGCCACGATCAACATCAGGCCTGCAAAGAAGATCAGCGAAAGCCCTGTAATGTATAACCCGTGAAAAGCCCAGTTACGCCCAAAATATGCAAAGCCCATGCCAAAGACCATGGTCAGGATGTACCCAACTGTGATGGTGGCATTGATCGCGGTTTTGAAAAAAGGCTTCATTTTGATCAACCCTGTTACCATGTAGGTTTCAATGGCAATGATCGCCATGGCGATCGAATGATACAAAATGATGATGCGCCCTTCGCGTTCAGCCTGCACGATCTTCATGCCAAGCGTTTTGATGACGATCTCGCGTACCCCCATCTCAGCCATCGGCCCTGAAAGCATCCCCCATACGGCGGTGACAATTCCCACCATGGCAATTGCCACAAGGATCAATCCCTTGGTGGAAGTGAAAAGGTAGTTAAATCTTTCTTTCATAGTTTTTCCTGAGCAGTAATTACCAATTACCAAT
>DAOQID010000033.1:15697-19166 GCA_035339375.1 Anaerolineales bacterium
AATTACCAATTACCAATCTCTAACTTATGCCCTTTTTGCAAAACCCAGCACGTATGCACCTGTCATCAAAAAGAGCAGGGGAGTGAGAATGAGCGTCACAAACTCTGGGCTGAAGAAAAGCAACTGTTTACCCAGAGTGATGAACGCCAGCGCAATACCGCCGAGGCCGATCAACAACCCGCCAATGCCCACCCAAAAGAAACTCTTTGGCGCGCCCTTCGCATAAAACGGGCCAATGAAAATCACCAACCCCGCCACCCCGTGGAACAGCGGAACCGCGATCTTTTTCGGCAAGTCCATGCCGCCAATGCTGGTCACTGCAATCGCCAGAAAACCGAGCGCCGCAAACCATTTGAAATATTTTTTCCAGGCAGGGAAGTATTCTTCAGCAAGCCCCATGGAAACCCCCAACGGAATCAAACTTGCAACGGTCAGCACGTAAGGCGAGGAAAGAATGCCGAGTCCGAAAACTATGAGCAACAGACCCGAAACCAAAAGCACTGCAAATCCCATAAGGTAATACAGGTTATGCAGTGCCTTGTGCAACTGGTAGCGCTGGTAGAAATACCAGCACAAGTAGGCCGCGAGCAGGCCCGTCAAAAGCAGGAAGACGATGTCTTTCATGGTCACTCTCCTTGTTATAATGTCTTGTTGACTATGTGAATTATTGCACAAATGAAACCTGCAAACTGTAACTAAAGTCACATTGCAGGATGAAACCCCGCTTCTTATCCAAACCTGCAAACTGCCTCTGTTTCGAAAGAGAATCAGCACCGTGAGAGACCACCCTAAAGAACGGCTATATTCAGTAACCTCAAAGGGTGTTTTTGTGTTTATGAACTGTATAATTTGAATTGCAGATGAAATCCTTATTCCGCCCCATCTTTTTCTTTGACCCGTCCATCTCGCGCAGCCTTCAAGAATGGCGCGAGCTGGTTTTGGCGGCCCTTCTTCGTATTGTCCTGTTGATTTGGATATTGTCTCTTATTGCGGGGGTGAACAATGTCTTCAAGTCTTACATTCTGGAAGTAGATAAAACCTCCAATCCGTTGTTACAGGCAGGGATTGTATTGTCGGTTTACCTGCTGGCGACTTTTACACTTGTGTTGGTTACCTTTGGGAAAAAACTCCCATATAACCTTCGGGCCTGGGGATTGCTTTTTTCTGTTTATATCGTTGGCGCCATTGGGCTTGTTTTCTCGTCTTTAAGCGGCGATGGGCGGGTCATTCTTTTTGCATTCATTATTCTTGCCGCTGTTTTTTTCGACCTTCGCTACAGTGTGCCAGCTTTTGCCATTGGTTTGGCTACCATGGTAATTGTCGGCTATTTGCAGGTAAATGGCATTCTTGTGATCCCGCCCGAGCGTCAACTCATTTCAACGGATTCCTCTTCGTGGATCAGTGGGGTGGTGGTTTTTCTCACCCTGAATATTGCCGTACTCATTTCCATTACCAACCTGCTGCGCGTTTTGGGCACGAATTTGGAAAAATCGCAGGAACTTTTGCAGCGCGAACAACGACTTTCCCAAATTCTGCGTACTGTGACAGGAATTAATCAGCTTATTGTTCGTGAACAGGATCCCCATCAACTCCTTTCTGAAGCCTGCATTTTGCTTGTCTCCGGGCAGGGATATTCATATGCCTGGGCAGGATTGCTTGAATCCGACCAGATGACCTTAAAGCTTGCAGCCCAAGCTGGAGATAAAATTGACCCAGCTTTGTTCAATGTACGTATTGATGAATTGAATGAGCGTGGGTTAGCCTGTGCTGCCAATGCAATAAAATCCCGCTCCTTCTTCCGTGTAGACCCAATTAAAGGGGAGGATGATCCCTGCAAGGGTTGTCCGCGCCGCATCGACAACCCGGAGCGGGTTGGGGTGGCATTGCCTCTTTTACGTGAAGACCGTGTTCTGGGCGTTTTAGTTGTTGATCATGCAGTACCGGAGGCGGTTTTTGAAGATGAAGAAATTCATCTCCTTCAAGACCTGGCAAATGACCTTTCCTATGCATTGGAAAAGATCGAAGTCAATGACAGGTTGCAGGTATACGCCCGTCATCAGGGGATTTTGAACGCCATTACCCAGGTCGCTCTTGAAACCCCCAGCCTTGAGGCTATGCTTCAAAAACTTATTGAAAATTTGGAAGGCATATTTGGAGCAGAGGGATGTTATTTTTCACTTTGGAATGAAGAAACGCAACAAGTGGAAAAATTTATCAGTTCCGATATTTATAAAAACATCCTGGGAACGCGCCCGAATTTGAATCCCGGTGAAATGACCTTCACCCAGTCCATTCTTGAAAATCGGCAGATATTGGTCGTGGACGATATCATGAACAGCCCGTTCATCAGTCCGCGGGTTGCTTCTTTGTTTCCCGTTTTTTCTGCGGTGGGATTGCCTCTCATTGCAAATGAAAAGAAACTCGGTGCGCTCATCTTTGGTTTTCGTGAATCAGCACCCCCTTTGTCCGGAGATGATATTGCCCTGGCTGAACAGACCGCCCGCCAGATTGCTTTGGCGATGCTGAAGGTGCGCCTTGATGAAGATACCCGAGCCAAAGCCGCTGAACTTGAACGGCTATATGCGGCTGCTCAAGATATGTCCTCCAGTTTGCTGGATGCCCCCGAATTGCTTGAAAAACTCGCTCATCACATGACCGAGGCGTTGTCAGTCACCAGTGGCAATATCATGGACATCAATCTCGTTACTGCCACCATGCAGGTTGTGGGGGAGTATTGGAGCGCTGAAGCTTCACCCAGGGAAGTGCATTCAGATTTGGGCAGAGTTTTTCAGAACGAGGGGTATGGCAGCATCATAAAGTCCATGCTTGCGGGTGAAGTGCTCATTATGCATTCCGATGATGAAGAGATGACCCCCACAGAGCGTGAGCAATTTGCTGAATATGGGATTTGCTCCATGATGTTCGTGCCGATCCTGGCGCATGGACAGTTGTTCGGTAACATCGAAATTTGGGAAAGCCGTCGCCGCCGTGAGTTTAGCCAGGCTGATATTCGGCTGGCGAAAGCCATGGCTGGGCATGCAGCCTCCATCATTGAAAACGCCAAACTTGTAAATGCGGTCCGCGTTTCTGAGACCCGCTACCGTAATTTGGTGGAACAGGCTTCTGATGGCATTTTCCTTGTTAACCCGGAAAAAATGATATTGGATGCCAACCCAAGCGGTGCAGCCATGCTGGGGTATTCCATTGAAGAACTTCTGGCCATGAGTGTGGATGACATTGTCATTGCTGGACACTCGAACCTGCTTATTGATGAACTTCGAATGGGAAGGTCCATGATCGTTGAGCAGTATGTCCGGTGCAAGGATGGCAGTACCCTGCCTGTGGAAATCAGCGCCAGAATGCTGCCGAATGGATATTTTCAAGGAATCGTGCGCGATATTAGCGAACGCAAGCAGGCCGAAAAGGCGCTGGCAGAGCGTGAGGCATACTTCCGTGCTCTCATTGAAAA
>DAOQID010000033.1:19266-34125 GCA_035339375.1 Anaerolineales bacterium
TTGCAGGAAAGTCGTTCAAGGCTGGAAGCGATCATCTCTTCGGCGTTGAATGGAATCATCACGATCGATGAGAGTCAGCACATTATTCTATTTAACCCATCTGCAGAGCGCATTTTCGGGTATGCAACTTCCGAGGTTATTGGACAGCCGCTTTCCAAATTGATCCCAGATCGTTACCATGCTTCTCATGGGGTGCATGTGAAGGACTATGCCAAAAGCGGAATCTCAGCCCGTCAAAAAGGATTGCTTGATTCTTTGTTTGGGAAGCGTGCGAATGGTGAGGAATTTCCCATGGAAGCCTTCATCTCCAATTCGCAGGTGGCAGGCGAAAGATTTTTCACTGTGATCTTTCAGGATATCACTGAACGCAGGCTGGCCGAGGATGCCCTGCGTGAAAGCGAAAGAAAATTCCGTGCTTTGGCGGGGAACATCCCCAGCACAGTGTATCAGTGCAAAAACGATGAACGCTATACAGTCATCTATTTGAATGATTCGGTCGAAATGCTCACTGGCTATCCCAAAGAGGATTTTCTGGAAGGTGGTCTGTCCTTTGTAGATTTGTATCATCCTGAAGACGCCAAACAAATTCCAATTCCGTCCTTTGTAGGGGAGGATACATCCTCCAGCGACCTGTCTTTTCATATCTCTTATCGCATCCGCCATCGTTCGGGAGATTGGCGCTGGGTGGATGAGTGGGGGGTGGGGGTCTTGGACGATAGGAATGCAGTGCAGTACCTTGAAGGTGTGATGATTGACGTCACTGACCGAAAAAATGCCGAAGAGGAACTTCGCCGACATGCCATGGAACTTGAGACACTCTCTGTTGCCTCTTCAGCTTTGCGCACTGCCCAGAACGTGTCAGAGATGGTACCCATCCTTGCCCGTCATGCCTTGCAAGCTGTGGGTGGAACCTTTGCATCCATATTCCTGCTTGATTCCGAAACCCAGGATTTTGTTTCACATGGCTGGTATTCGGTGGATCCCGGAGTCAATTTCACATTGGCCGACGAGTCGGAAGTGAGGCATAAGCCCGGTACCGGTATCACTGGCCGTGTCGCCTTGACGGGTGAGATTTACATCACAGAAGATATCCAAAAAGATTCGGTTATCACCATATTGGATGGTGAACGGGAACGGCTCATGACCGTACATGGCGGAATCTCCCTGCCGCTGCGCACACAGGAAAAGATCATTGGCGTCATGCATGTCTGGTCATCGGAGCCGCGCATCTTCAACGAGACCGATATCCGTCTATTGACCGCCCTTGCAGAAAATACCAGTAATGCCATCCATCGTGCTGCACTCTTTGAGCAAACCCTCAACCATGCCAGTGAATTGGCCACAGCGTATGATAATACCCTTGCAGGTTGGGCACGTGCCCTTGAATTGCGTGATGAATTAACCGAAGGCCATACAAGGCGTGTAACAGAATTAACCATCAAACTGGCGCAGGCGCTCAACATCCCCGAAGCTGAGATCGTTCACATTCGGCGCGGCGCTTTGTTGCACGATATTGGCAAAATGGGCATCCCTGATTCCATCCTGCACAAGCCCGGCGCATTTACCGCACAAGAGCGCAAGATCATGCAACAGCATACTCAATATGCCTATGATATGCTGGCTGCCATTCCCTTTTTGCAGGCCGCACTCGATATTCCCTATTGTCATCACGAACATTGGGATGGTGCAGGCTATCCGCGCGGATTGAAAGGCACAGAGATTCCGTTGGCCGCACGGATATTTTCCATTGTTGATGTGTGGGATGCGCTTACCTCTGACCGTCCCTACCGGGAAGCCTGGTCAAAGGAAAAAACCCGTCAATACATTCTCGAACGTTCGGGAAAACAATTTGACCCGCAGATCGTTGAAGCATTCTTTGCGTTCGTAGCGCAAAGCGATTAAATCATCACATCCCGCGCCAGCAGATCCTGGATCGTTTCCCGTCTCTGGATCAGGCGCGCATTTCCCTTTTCAAGCCACAACACTGCAGGCCGCCTCGAACCATTGTAGTTCGATGACATGCTCAGTTGATATGCCCCCGAAGCAGGGATTGCGATCAAATCACCTTCGTGGATATCCCGCATGGGCAGGTCTTCAATCACCACATCCCCCGATTCACAAAATGGCCCTGCGATGGAGATCCGTCCGCTTCGCTCTGCGCCGACGCCTGATACCGGTAAACAGGAATATCTCGCCCCGTACATCGCATGGCGCGGATTATCCGTCATGCCGCCATCAACCAGAACCCATGTTTTTTCATCGCGCTTTTTAATGGCACCTGCGCGGTACACAGACACACCCGCCCGTGCAACCAAACTGCGCCCCGGTTCCAGATGTAAATGAGGGAGGGTCAATCCGCGGCTCTGACAGCCCGCAAGGACATTCTCTGCGATCACACGCACATACTCATTTGTATCAGGCTGGGGAAGTTCATCTTCATGATAAGCCACCCCCCAACCGCCGCCCGGACTGAAGTGCCAAACATCAGGAACTCCGATTTCTTTTGCAATATCAAGACCAATGCCGATCGCTTCTTTCAAAGGACGGGCATCTCGAAAATTCGACCCCTGATGGAAGTGGATTCCATTAATGGGCAGGTGGTGTTGCCTGCATATGTCTGCGGCTTCCAATATCTCTGTGCGGGTCATCCCGAATTTGCTGCCATGTTGACCGGTCTGGGTATGGGCATGGTGGGTTTCAACTGCAAGGCCGGGCAGAAGGCGAAACCAAAGGTTTGATGCAACAGTGGAAACAGCCGCAATATTTTTTAGTTCGGTCAGGTTGTCTACAACGATCGTACCTGCATGCTGAAGCGCTGATTTTAGGTCGGCCTGTGATTTGTTCACACCATGTACAAGGATGTGCTCACGCGGTACGCCGCCTGCCTGGGCAAAGGCGATCTCCACCTCACCGGTGCAATCCACGTACAACTCATGTCCATGTGCCCATTGAGCAATGGCTGTACAAAGGTAGGCTTTGCCAGCATAAGTAACAGAACCAGGCCCGGGGTAGTGCGAAGCGAGCGCGTTCTTGTATTCAAGGGCGGCATCATCCATTGTTTTTTGGTCGTACAGATACAGGGGGGTGCCATATTCTTTCGCCAATAGTTCAAGGTCGTGCCCGGCGATGGTAAGGCGGTCTTGCTCGATTTTTGCTGAAACGGGGAAAAGGTCAATTCTATTCATCATTTTTATAGAGGTTGCTCGCAACGAAGATTTGATTTTTGCCGAGACGTTTTGCCGTGAGTTCGGCATGGTCTGCAGCAAGGAGGATGCCAGCCAGGCTGTTTCCATCTTTAGGAAAGGTGGCAACGCCGATGCTTAAAGTGTAACCAGGTATCACCTTGCGTTCTTCATGGATCTCAGCTGCCTTGGCACGGGCTGTATTTTGCAAGCGGCGTGCAAATTCGAGTGCGCCGTGTTCATCGGTGTTGGGCAGGATGATGGCGAATTCGTCGCCGCCATAGCGTGCAGCGACATCATACTTTCGCAAGATACCGCGAATCAGGTCTGCAATGGCACGCAGACGGGTATCCCCGGCGGGATGCCCCCATTTGTCATTGTATTCCTTGAAAGAGTCGATATCAAAGATGATCAGCGAAAGCGGATGCCCAAGCCTCGTGGAACGCTCTACTTCGGCGGTGAGATACTCTTCCAATGCGTGGCGGTTGGAGAGGCCGCTGACGGCGTCGGTCATTGCCATGCTTTTGACTTGTGCATGCAGGCGGGCATTGTCCACTGCCAGGGCGATGGGGCTTGAGAGGGTGGTTAGTAATTCAACATCCTCCCGTGTGAGGATGTCGTTTGCATCGCCTTCCACATTGAGCGTACCAAGGACAACATTTTCCTTTAATAATGGCACACAGATTTCACTCCTGACCGTTTGATCTGCACGGAGGAAATCGGGTTCCCGTGATGTATCTGGGATGAATTGAACGGCCTTGGTTTTGATGGTACGTCCGCTGACCCCCTGACTGATGTGGATCTTATGAATGATCATCTCCAATGGATAACCGACCTGCGCGCCGAGGTAAAGATATTCATCTTTCAACAAATAAATGCTGACATGACTGTAACCAAAGGAATTTTTTAATTCACGAACAACGGTTTCAAAGATGGTCTCCAGGTCGAGCGAACTGATAACAACACGCGAGACAGCCTGAACCGCAGACATAACCCGCAGGTGTTCCTGTGCCTTTGAATAAAGCGCCACCCGTTGCAATGAAGCGGAGATTTGATTTACCAGAGTTTCCAGTGTGGTTATATCTTCAGAAGTGACCGCATCAGACTCGATGGTCTCTACATACAAAGCTCCATATAATTTGTTTTCGATCAAGATCGGCACACATATGGCAGAGCCGTGATGTTCATCGTTCGAGAAATAATAGGGATCTTCAGCGACATTCTTCGCAACATATGTCTTGCGGGTTTTGGCAGTGTGACCGATGATTCCTTTGCCAAATTCCTGCCTGAAACCGGGGTCATAGCCGAAATCATGCGTACCGGAAATGACCCTGATCTCCATCATGTTGTCGGGCGTCAAGACCGATATGGCGGCTTCCCCATACCCAAAGCGATCTACAACTGCGTAGATGGAGTGTTGGAGAATTTCCATTTCATCGGAACTGCTTGCGATCTGCCTGCCAACTTCTTCAAGCAGGCCAAGATGGGCCGAGCGGCGAAATTCCGATTCCAGCAGTTCCTGTTCCTGTGTAATATCGTGTACCACCAGCACACGTCCCAATAATTCAGCATTGTCCTTGTGTAGGGGGATGACCGAGGCTTCATACCAGGTCCGCACACCATCTGAGCGGTTCAGCCTGAATTTGATGGGTTCATTCGTGATATCCCATTTTTCCATGAACATTTCCGCATTGGGAATGGCTTCGAAGATGTTCATGCCAACAATCTGGCCCTTGGCATTCATCCACTCTTTTGCGGCTGGGTTCAGGTTGGTGATGCGGTTTTGTGAATCGGTCACGATGATCGCATCGTGCAGGTTTTCCATGATTACCGGCGCAGCGATTGGAAACAGGTTGTATAGCCCAAAGCGGAAAAATCCGAAGGCCAATAATGGAGCCGATAGAGCAAAAGACAGGGGAGTGGGGTCTATGTGGTTGTTGGAGGGTTCAGCGACGAAGGTTAGATTGACGATCAACGTAATAAGTGCCCCCAATAACATGATCCCCGTTTGTATGCGAAAGGTTTTTGGCGAACGGATAAAAGCATAAATGTAAACAAGAAACCCCATGCCAATGAAAAAATATGCAATGACCGTGAAGAACCAGAACCCTGTACCAAATATGACATGCAGGGGACCGACCTCATGTCCGGGTGGCATTTCAAGCGACTTCCAGATCAGACCATGAATTTCATTGGTCAATCCTAAAAAAAAGGAAGCCAGTCCCGGAAGTGTCATTAAGAATACCCGTCCGCGCTTTGACCACCACGGTGCAAGCCCCGTGTATCGCAGGGCAAATCCCAACCACAGTGGCGGTGAGATACCCATACCGAGATACATGATTTTTCTACATAGGATCTTTAAGGGGAGAGAAGGAGCTATGATTTCACAAAGATAGAATGCAGCCCAGATCATCATGGACAGCATTAAGAATCCAAAAGTTCTGGCACCGGGTCTCTCCCAATTCAGGAATGCGCCCCCCGCAATACCCAAGGTTAGGAGTACCAGAACCCCAAGATAAAATGAGAACAGTCCCAGGTCGATCAGCATTAAGAGGTTTATTCGCTAAAGAACAAGCTCCACCACACCTCCCAATTTTGCATTGGGGTGGGCGTGGGGATCGGAGTGGAGACGATCACAGGTTCGCTGCCCGGTTGACCGATTGGTATGACAGGCTGATCGCCCTCCTGAACGTAATGCCCTTGTGTACGAGCCCATTCATCCACAGCTGCAGTTGACTCTGCATAGGCCACCTGCGTATTCAGTGCGACCTGCGTTTGCATGGCCTGTGTGGCGATGGCACGCACCTGATCGCGTTGGTCGTTCAGGCGGTTTAGTTCTTCGAGGCGTGTATTGAATTCGATCACCACCAAGATCAACACAAAAATGCCAAAAAAAGTGGCGGCACGCCGAAGGCTGATGGGAAGGTTGGGCATGCCTGTATCTTAATCGGATTTGCCCGGCTTGGCAAGAAAAGCCCCCTTTATGGTACAATCTGCCCCCGCAGAACGTAGTACCCTTCGCTCTGCATATCTCACTCCCAGAAAGGGCTTGAACGAAATGAAAGTAATGCTTGTTAAAGACGTTTATAAGTTGGGCCGCGCCGGGGATATCAAGAAGGTGGCTGATGGTTATGGCCGCAACTTCCTCATCCCGCAGGGTTTCGCCGTATTGGCAACCGAAGGCGCACTGAAGCAGGTTCAAAAGATCAAGGCTCAGGCCGAGATTCGCCGCACCGCTCAAAACGAAGAACTCAAGGGCCTCGCTGACCAGATCAAAGCCGTCACCCTCACCTTTGCCGCCAAAGCTGGCGACACCGGCAAATTGTACGGCTCCATCACCACACAGGATATCGCCACTGCCCTCACCGAAAAGGTCCGCTTTGAGGTGAAGCGCCAACAGGTGGATATTCAGCCCATCCGCAACCTTGGCGAATACAACGCACACGTCCGCCTGACCATGGACCTGGTTCCTGAAGTCAAGATCATCGTCCACCGCGACGGCGAATCTGCGGAACCTGCCGCCGAAGAAGAAAAGGCCGACAAGAAGAAAAAGGCCAAGGAAGAAACAGCTGCTGAAGAAGCACCAGCCGCTACAGCCGAATAAAAGACCCAAATATCACCGGCGCAAGTCGGTGATATTTATAATTCCCTGAAGCACAGTAAAATAAAGACATGTCTGATTCGATTGGTCAGCGGTTGAAAAAAGAACGCGAAAACCGTTTCCTCACGCTCGAAAGAGCCTCTGCGGAAACTCGTATTCGCATTGTGTTTTTGCAGGCCCTCGAATCGGATGACTATTCAGTAATGCCTTCCGCCGCACAGGGGCGCGGTTTTCTGCGCAACTATGCGGAATACCTCGGCTTGAACATTGACGAGATGATCGCCGAGCTTCAAAAGAAAGCCGCTGAGGCTGCACAACAACAAGCAGTGGATGGTCCTCTGCCGCAGGTCAATCTTTCTGAAACGGAACTCCCTCCGCTTACCGATGTGAAAGAGGAAAAACCCGCGCGTCCTTTCTTGTCCTGGCTGGGTCGCCGTCCAAAAGCGGACTCTGACACTGTGAGCGAATCCACCGAACCCGCACCAGAAGAAACGCCTGCTCCAGTGGTGGAACCTGTTGAACCTGCTGCCCCGCTTGAAATCCCTGTTGCACCTGTTTTGGAAACTCCACCAGTTGAGCCCGTAGAAAAACCCAAGACACGCGGCCGTAAAAAGAAAAAAACGCCAGCCGATGAAGTGGAAGCGGAGGCAGTGCCTGTTCAACCTGAACCCGTTCAGGAGGAAATCGCTGCTGTTCAGGCGGATGTGACGGAGAGTCAACTCGATGCGCTGATTCCCTCCAGCGAAGAGAATCAAGATGAGGTGAAGGAAGAGGCGAAGCCGAGTCTGCTTTCCAGATTGCTGGGAATCTTCTCATCCCGTCCTGCAAAATCAGAGCCTGAACTTCGTCCTGTTCTTGAAACCAGACCACAACAAACGGTTCCGTTGCAGCCTGCCGACGTTATCTTTGCTGAGATCGGTCAGCAATTACGTTCGCGCCGTGAGCTGATCAGCCTGACTTATGATGAGGTGGAACGCCATACAAAATTGCGCGCCGCTTTTGTGAAAGCGCTGGAAGAAGGCGCGTTGGATCGACTGCCTTCACCCGTGCAAACGCGCGGCATGCTGGCTAATTACGCCACCTTCCTTGACCTTGATGTGGATGCTCTTCTTCTGCGTTTTGCAGATGGGTTGCAGGCGCGCCGCCATGAGAAATACGCTGAAACACCGCGTGAAAAAATCCAAATGGAAGTGGTGACTTCGATGCCTGTTTTGCGAAGTTTCATCGCTGGTGATCTGATCTTCGGTGTTTTGATTATTTCAGTGCTGGTGGCTTTGGGTATTTGGGGTGTGGGGCGCGTGGTCACTTCGCAGGATGAAGTTGTTGCCGAGGTCACTGCGCCTTCGATCGTGCAGGTGTTGGGCGGCACTCCGTTGCCCACTTCCATCTTGAATGCCACAGCCACCATTGAAGGGACACCCGCCGAAACCCCCACAGTGGATCCGTTGTTTACGCCCGAGGTGCCAACCCCGGTTTCGACCGCAAATATCTCGGTGAGCATTTTTGCTGTGGAGCGCACGTTTGCGCGCGTTTCTGTGGATGGGGAGGTGGTCTTTGAAGGCCGCTTTGCCCCGGGTGAAACAAAATTATTTGAAGCCGCCGAGCAAATTTCGATTTTGACCGGCAATGGCGCCGGGCTGCGTGTGACCTATAATGGGCGTGATCTTGGTTTGCTTGGAAATATTGGCGAGGTGGTCAGCCGTGTGTATTTGATCACGGGTGTGGCAGAACCCACCGCCACGATTTCGCCGACGCCCACGGTCACTGTGCCTGCAACGATCACACCTGTGCCATCGTCCACGCCATCCATTACCCCGACCGTTACACCTCCCGATGGCGGGTAATTAGCATATTTGATTTTCGCCAGGAATAAGTTTCGTCTTTTTTATTCGTTACTCAAGTCATAGTCAGGAAAACACATGTCAAAAAATACATTTCACTTGGTTTCGTTGGGTTGTGCAAAAAATACAGTTGATTCTGATTCAATGGCACAGTTATTGATCCGTGATGGATATCGCGCAATGGATGAGCCTGACAAGGCGGCGGTATTGATCGTGAACACGTGCGGCTTCATCGGCCCGGCGAAGGAAGAATCCTATCGTGTGTTGGGTGAGCTTGCCAAATCCAAGCACAGCGGACAGGTTTTGATCGCCGCTGGTTGTTTAACCCAGCGCTACGGCGTGGAGGTGGCTCAGAAGGTGCAGGGGATCGATGGCATCCTCGGTACGCGCCGTTGGATGGATATTGTGCAGGTTGTAAAAGAAGCACGCAAAGGAAAACACCCCGAACCGATCTATCATTTGCCCGAAGCGGCGACGGTCGGTGTCGATGAGCAGGATGCCTTGCGGGTGAGTGTGGCGGGAGCCAGCGCCTACCTCAAAGTGGCAGATGGCTGTCGCCGTCCGTGTGCATTCTGTGCCATCCCGTTGATCAAAGGTACGGCAGTTTCAAGGCCTGTGGATGCCATTGTTAACGAGGCGCGGACCTTGCGCGATAATGGCGTTCGCGAATTGGTGCTGATCGCACAAGACACCACCGATTATGGTCATGACCTTGGCATGAAAGATGGTCTTGCCGTTTTGCTGGAACAATTGACCGACTCTGTACCGGATATGGACTGGATCCGCGTGATGTATGCCTACCCCGGCTATGTGACTGACCGCCTTATCGAAGTAATGGCAACCCGCAAACAGATTTTGCCTTATCTCGATATGCCGCTGCAACATGCACATCCCAAAACCTTGTATCGCATGAAACGCCCTTCGAATATCGAATGGGTTCATAAAACACTTGGGAAAATGCGGGCGGCAATTCCTGAATTATCCATCCGCACCACTTTCATTGTCGGCTATCCCGGCGAAACCGATGAGGAATATCAGGCGTTGTACGATTTCGTAAAAGAGATTCGCTTTGACCGTGTGGGAGCCTTCCAGTTTTCATTCGAGCCGGGGACGACATCCGCGCCTCTGGGCGACCCGGTGCCTGCTTCTGTTAAACAGGAAAGATACGAGCACCTGATGGAGCTTCAGCAAACCATCTCACTTCAGGTGAATCAATCCTATGTCGGCAAGACACTCGATGTGCTTGTGGAAGGGTTCGACAACGGCATTTCCATTGGACGGTCTTATCGCGATGCGCCCGAAATCGACGGAATGGTTTTCATTGAAGGGAAGGCAAATGTGGGTGAGATCGTACCGGTCCGCATCAGCGGCGCAATGGCCTACGACCTGACAGGCGTGCTGGCGCAATCACAACAGCAGGTGATCAAGCTGTAACCTGTTGTGTGGAGCAGTTCATTCGCAAGATAAATCTTGCGCTAAAAAAGCGGCCGATACTTTTCAGTATCAGCCGCTTTTGATTTTTAGGATGCTCTTGCGAATGCAGTTGCGCCAAGGATCAGCGCGGAGAGGATCAGGTTCGTTCTCAGCAGGATGACCTCGCGCCTTTGCAGGCTGGCAAGCTCTTCCGGACTGGCTTTTTCCTTTTTCATCAGTGTGCGATGAATGGCCGGGATAACCTCCCAGGTTTGGACGGCGCTCACAATGCCCATGATGAGGCTCAAGCCATGTTTAATGAGAATGGACAGCGACCATTGTGTGCTGGTGTCAAAGAAGCCATCGTAGTGCGAATTGGCGCTCAATTGAAACAGCCCGGTTGCAACCAGTAAGCCCATGCTGAACCATGCCAATGGCTCAAGCTTTTTTTGAAGGGCGGCGATAAAGCTGAGTTGGTCGGCCAGTTTCAAGGTCCGCTGTGATGCGGGCAGGACGAGCAGGTTGATGGCGGCGAGGCTTCCGATCCACGTGACTGTGGCGAGCATGTGAAGCCAGTAGATGATCGCCATTACCCATGAGGCGGGTGTGGTCATGGCTTAGGGTGCGGGTGTGATCGGTGTGGGTTCCAGTGTGGGCGGAACTTCCGTCGGCGGGTAGCACTGTATCCCTGCCTCTTGGAAGTGGTTTTGGGAACGGTTATCCAGGGTGCCAAGGCCTGCTGCGATCTGGTATTGCTCGTAGGCGGCGCAGTAGGATTGTTGGTCGAAGAGTTCGTCGCCGTAGCGCATCGCTGAGATGAAGAGGCGCTGTGAGCCGGTCATGGTTCCATCCCACATGCCGGGCCAACCTGCTCCCACCTGGCTGAAGTAGTTGTAGGCTTGTTTCCAATCCAATTCCCAGAAACTTGCGCCGGTGATGTACATGCGGGCGCCTTCTCGCAATTGGTTGGCGGTGTTATCCAGTGGACCAAAACGCTCGGCCAGAGTCAGGTGATATATGCCGCCTTCGAGATTGCCTTGTTGATTAATGAGGGCAATGCCATAGTTGCGCAGGGTGAAATAGTACATGCCATCCACCTGGGCGGCTTTGTAGGTGGGGTCGAGTTTGCGGACAATATCGAGGGCTTCGAGGGCGGCAGGCCAATCTTGCGCATTGACCAGTTGCTGGGCACGTTGATAGGCGCTTTCGACGCCGCTGAAATCAGGGGTGGAGGTGGGCGTGGGCACCAAAGTGGGGGTGGGGATGACGCTCATCACCATCACTTCGGTGAGCTTTTGCTGGGCGCCGGGGAAGCCGGGGTCGTTGGCGATGATGAATTTCAGGCGCTGCATCGCGGTTTCGTAATTGCCCAGCTGGATGTCGGTCAATGCGAAGGCGTATTGCTCAGTGAGCTGCTTCGAGATGACGGAATCTTCCGCATTTTGGCGGATGCCAATACCGGAGGAGTATCCGCCGTATGCACCCAGCCCAACCAGCAGGAGCAGACCGAAGAGACCGGTCAGGATGGAGCGCCAGCGGGAAGGTTTCTTGGGCGGTTTGATGGGCTGGGTATCATCCACCTGAGGGGCTGATTCAGCCTGGGCGGTTTCAGTTTCCACAGTTTCGGGCTGTGAATTTTCAGGTTGAGGTGTGACAGGTTGTGTGTTTTCAGTTTGTTCGGACATGAGTGTAATTATACTTCCCTTTGATTTTACGGTTTTCCCGTTTTTTAACGAAAAAAAACAGAAACCTCGCCGTGTCGAAATAAATTTTATAAAAAGATGATCCTGGCAACGTCCCCGCTGCCGAGGATGGCGGCGGGAGCAGCCGCAGATTTAGGATAACAATCCGCGAAAATCAGCGAAATTTGCGGCAAAAGCCCTATTGAGCTGTGGCTATTCCGCCAGAGACGAGATAGCCACAAGTTCTTAATTCAGGTTCAGGCGGGGTGCGACCTGCTCCGGTAGATTTACAACTTCAGCAGTATCTTTGCATCTGACCAGACGATCGCCAGCGCGATCAGTCCGCCAACCACCATTCCGATCAGGGCGGTGATGATGGCGCCGCCGGGCAGGTAAAGTGCCACGGCATAGGTCACCACCCCGCCGATGACCGCCGCAATCAACCCTCTGACAACCGACCCGCCGACATGAATCGGTTCATGGGTACGATTCGACAGCCATTTGAACAGGATGATGGCTTCCACCAAAAGTGCGATTTCAGCAAAAGCGATGATCGGGGCGCCGATTTCCTTGAAAAAGGTCAGGCCAATGAACCCGATTCCAAGGAACATGACAAGGCGCAAGCCCACTGCATAAAGCGGAAACAAAGGCTCCTTGCGGGCATAAAACGAGCGCGCCGCGATTTCGTGGATGGTGAATCCGGTCAGGGTCATCAGATAGGCGCGGGTGGTCCATGTGACGAGGGTGGAGGTGGCTTCGTCAAAGCCAAAGACACCGCGTACGAGCGGGTGAATGCCTGCTGCCATCACCGCTGCAATGGGGATGGTAAGTGCGATCAACACCCGCAGGGCGCGTTCAATGGTGGAGCGGAATTCCACCCAGTCGTGGCGTGCCGCAAGCTCTGAGAGTGCGGGCAGCATGGCTGTAGCAATGGCTGTCCCCAGGATGGTTTCAGGGACTTGCATGATCATCCAGCCATAGGTGAGCGATGTCACAGCGCCGACTTGATCAAGACGCGAGGCCAGATTATCGCGGGCAAGAACGATGAGTTGAATCCCGCCCATGGTCAGCAGACGGGGGGCCATCAATTTCAAGGCTTCGATCAAACCTGTGTGGCGAATATCCAATGAGGGGGTCCAGCGGAATCCGAATTTGAACAGCATTGGCACTTGAATCAACAAGTGCATGAGCGCGCCGATGATGACGCCATATACCAGACCTTGAATGCCGTAACGCGGCACAAGGAAGATCGCACCAATGATCTGCCCAATGTTGTACATGCTGGGGGCCATCGCAGGAAAGATAAAATGCTGGTTGGCTTGCAGGGAAGCCATCACCAATCCGCTGATGGAAAAGATGATTGTGCCGATCAGGTTCAGGCGCATGAGTTCAGCCAAGAGCTTGCGCTGTTCCTCGCCGAAGCCCGGGGCAATACCGAGGTTGGCATCCACGATGGGTTGGGCAAAGATGGCGATGACGATGGCAAAGGAACCCGTCACCAAAAAAGCCACATTGGCCACGCGTGAAAACAGGTCCCATGCGGCGGCGCGGTCTTTGGTGGTGAGATACTCCGTCAGCAGCGGAATGAACGCCATTGCCAGCGCTCCACCTGAGATGAGAGCGAAAAGTACATCGGGCAAATTGTTTGCGGCGTTGAAAGTATCCAGCATGTGAACCGAATCGGAATACTGCCGCGAGATAATACCCGTACGCACGAAGGCGAGGGCTTTATCCACCAGAAAGAAAAATGCAATGATGAGCGAGTTACGGGTAAGGCGTGAAAGTTTATTCATTTTTAATGAGCCGCGTCTGGCGCGATCTCCACGCCGGGGAGTTTATCTGCGATCAGATGGATCTTATGGATCAACACCGGCAGGCATTGCGGGCAAATGTATTTGGTTTCATTTTTAAAAGTTAAATGCAGCAACGGCACTTGTTCATCGGTGCGGTTGCAATTCAGGCAGTTTTTTTCGTTTTGTTCGGTCATGGTTCTCCTTTGTTTTAACGTTTTAACGTTCGAACGTTTGAACGTTAAAACGTTTGAGTGTAAAAAATTAAACCCCTTTAACCGTGCCGCCATCCACAAGCAGCATGACACCGGTGATGAATGATGCGGCAGGGGAGACGAGGAACACAGCAGCATTGGCAAACTCTTCAGGTTGACCCATCCTCCCAAACGGACTCTCCGCCGCCTGCCGTTCCGTTTCTTCTCCGACCGTGGAACTGTTCTTTTTTGCCCGGTCAGTCATCAACTCTGTGACTCGTTCCGTCTCCGTCCAACCTGGCAAAATCGAGTTGACGCGGATATTCTCCCTGCCAAGCTCCAGCGCGAGTGATTTGGTCAACCCCACCGTTGCCGCGCGAACACTGTTCGAGATGAGCAGGTTGGGAATTGGCTGCCTGACCGAATACGAAGTGACCGTCAGTACACTGGCGGATTTTGATTTTCGCAAATGAGGCAGCGCCGATTTGATCAAGCGGACGTGCGCCATTAAACACAGGTCAATGCCTTTTTGCCATGCGGCTTCGTCGAGGGCATCAATGGAACCTGCGGTGGGGCCGCCCGTGTTGGTGATGAGAATATCCAATCCGCCAAAGGCTTCAACAGTTTGGGCGACCAACATTTCAGGTACGTGAGGCAGGCTGACATCACCGCCCAACCCGATCACTTCCGTCCCAGTTTCCTTGCTGAGTTTCTCCGCCACTCCTTTGATCTTCGCCTCGTCCCGCCCATTGATGGCGACCCTGCAGCCCTCCTGTGCCAAAGTTCGCGCGGCGGCATATCCCAACCCACGCGAGGATGCGGCGACGAGGGCGATTTTGTTTTTGAGTTGTAGATCCATGTTGTCTCCTGTGGTGTAACGTTGTAACGTTCAAACGTTTGAACGTTACAACGTTTATAAGTTCTCTATTTTGCTGTCCCAAACATCTCCGTCGGTCCAGTTTGCTTCCACCCATTTTGCCACACTTTGCAGAGACTGTCGCAAGACCACCGCGTCGGAATTGAGCATCGCGCAGGCGATGATGGCTTCATCCCATGTATCCTGCAAATCCATCTCAGCGACAGACACATTGAATTCACGGTGCAAACGAGAGAGCAGCGGCTTGATTCGTCCGCGCTTTTCTTTGAGGGAGGTACA
>DAOQID010000034.1:0-33906 GCA_035339375.1 Anaerolineales bacterium
TACATGGGCTGGGGCGAAGCTGCCGACTTGATCGTGAAGGGCATGGAAGGCGCCATCCACGCCAAGACCGTCACCTACGATTTTGCCCGCCTGATGGACAAACCCACCGAAGTGAAGTGCTCTGAATTCGGCGATGCCATCATTCACTGGATGGACAAGGAAATTCCCGCCCCGAAAGCGGAAGCTGCCGCTGCGAAGGCACCCGCCAAAAAAGCCGTTGCCAAAAAGGCTGTTGCGAAAAAACCAGTGAAGAAGGCTGCCGCAAAGAAACCTGCAAAGAAGGCCGTTGCAAAAAAGACAACCAAGAAGGTTGTAAAGAAGACTGGCAAGAAGAAGTAAATCAAAAGTTGGAATCAAAGGACGGAGTCGGCTGCGACTCCGTCCTTTTTCTTTTTATGGGGTATCATCCATTCAAATTCAGACACAACTTAAAGGAGAAACAATGAATATCGTCGTAAACATCATTACGGGTTTGGTGGCTGTTTTGCATGGATATTTCCTGATCCTCGAAATGTTTCTGTGGGAAAAACCCGCAGGCCGTAAATCCTTCCGCACTACTGCAGAGTTTGCGGCACAATCCAAAACACTGGCGGCAAATCAGGGGCTGTACAACGGTTTTCTCTCGGCAGGTTTAATTTGGGGGATTTTCGCCGGGGATGCCGTGAAGGTTTTCTTCCTGAGTTGTGTCATCATCGCCGGTCTTTTTGGCGCGTTCACGGTCAGCAAGCGGATATTTTATATCCAGGCTTTACCAGCGATCATTGGTCTGGTGATCCTGCTGGTGGCAGGCTGAAACCACTCCCAATGTCTTTGCTTTAAATCAAAAAAGCCGTGACCTTACATCACGGCTTTTTTGATTCTTGTTAGCAAACACCATCTATGGCGCTGGTGCAGTGAACAACGCGGCAGCATCAACGGCGGTCTGCGGCATGCCATTCATGATCCAGCGGATGAAGACATCAACAATATTGGGTTTGAGCGCACGGTTGGGCGGCATGACACCGATCAATTCCTGTCCATTGGCATCGGTGATGGCATGTTCCTGAATGACTTGCAGGAGGTAGCTGTTTTCATCACCTGCGATAATGTTGTTGGCAGCGTTATCACCTGTAGTGAGCATCTCTTCATAAGAGGTCATCAGGTAGTTGTTGTTTTCCTTGCCGGCACGATGACAGGAGACACAATATCGCTTCACAATGGGCTGTATGTGGACTTCATACGAAGGCACTTCGCCCTCTGCCAATGGAGGGAACAACGGTTTAAGCGCTTCAGCAGGGATCTCGAAACGGTCATCCCACATGTAGCGCATATAGGTGACGATGTAATCAATTTCGCTCTTGGAGAGTTCACCGCCATACGCCTTGCCGAATGGGGTCATACCTGCATTGGGGCGCCCATAGGCAATGACCTCGTACATGGCAGAGTCGGTGATGGTGTAGAGTACGTCGTGGCTGTTGATGGGGGTGATCTTTTCGCCTTCGAGACCTTCCACACCTTCAATGACCGCAACCGAACCATCGTCACCGTGGCATTCGGTGCAATGGACGGAATACAGGTCCTGCCCGGCGAAGATCTGGTCTACGAGGGTGGTGGCGACTTCGGTCTCTTCAACGGCGGGCGGAGTGTGCAGAGCCATCACTGTCCCTGAGAGAATGATCATTGAAACAACGGTCAGGCTCGTCGTCCAGATGAAGAAGCGGGTGTTCGTCGTTTTGAAGGCGAGAGCGGCGACAAACAAGGCGATCATGGCCAGGCCGGGAACGGCGAGTCCTGCCATGGCTTGCAGCAGGCCAAGCAATTTCGATCCATCGGCAGAGACGGTGGGAATTTCAGACATCAGGGTCATAAGGACAATGCCCACGACCATGATGGTCATGACCGAGATGGAGAGGGCACGTTTTGCGTAGTGACGGTCAGGGCTTTTTTCGATGAAGGGGAGCAGGGTGAGTACGCCAATGGCAATGCCGGGGACAAGTACAGTGGCAAGCCATTCAATTTTTCCAAGCAGGGGGATTTGCCCGTACAGGGCAAGGAACTTAAACAGAAAGAGGAAGTACCACTCAGGGCGCGGAATGTAGGAGGTGTCGCTGGGGTCGGCCTTGGGTTCCGGAGCCACCCCTACAAAGCTTGCCAGTAACACCAACAGGATGAAGATACCGAGCGAGACAACGAGGTCTTTGAAAATGCTGTCTGGCCAGAAGCGTTCGCCTTTGTTCAGTTCCTTCTCGTATCGTGCGTTGATTTTCTTTTTGGTTTCTTCGTTCATGGTTGTATGCCTTGTATGGGGAAGAATCGCTAATCTTCCTTTGTGGGGAAGTGCGATTCACCATGTTTGATGATCAAATACAAGTGAATGCCGATCAGGCCAGCCAGTACGGCGGGGATGATCCAGATATGTGCTGAGAAGAAGCGTTGCAAGGTGAGCGCGCTCAAATCAGGTCCGCCGCGCAGGGCTTTGAGGATGAATTCGCCGATGAAGGGAACACTGCCTGCGATCTGTGTGCCGACCGTGGTGGCCCAATAGGCTTTTTGGTTCCAGGGGAGCAGGTAGCCTGTGAAGCCCATGCCAAGTGTGGCAAGGAACAGGCCAATGCCGATGAGCCAGGTCAACTCACGCGGAAATTTGAAGGAGGCGGTAATGAACACCCGCAGAAGGTGAATGAAAACCACGATCACCATCAGGGTGGCACCCCAATGATGAATGCCGCGAATCAACCAGCCAAAAGCGACGCCTTCCATGATGTATTGCACGGAATCATAGGCATGGTCGGGGGAGGGGGTGTAATAGACGGTGAGGAAGATACCGGTCAGGCCCTGTAGGACAAAGAGGAAAAGGCTGGCTGAGCCAAGGGTGTTCCACCAATTGCCTTTTGGTTCAGGGCGATCCAGCAGGTTGGTGTAAAGGTCGTTCAAGCCGAGACGTTCATCAAGCCATTCGTAAACTGTTTTCCACATGATTTAGCCTGCCTTGAAAAAGATTTCGATGTTGCCGTCTTCTGAGAGGCGGAATTCTTCATATACATCCAGCGGGCGCGGCGGGGGGCCATCGAGCACGTTTCCATCCCTGCTGAATTTGGCATCATGACAGGGGCAGAGAAATGCATCTGATTCTTCGTGCCAGTTTACATTGCAAGACAGGTGTGTGCAGCGGCTATTGAGGATGAGCAGGTCTTTGGGGTCATCTGATTTGCGGATGGCGTACCCGCCAAACGAACTGGAGGTCCGCTCCCAGCCATTGACCTGTACCCGCGTAAACGAGAACGGATAAGGCTTTTCAAGCTGCATATCTTCGAACTTACCGATGGAAATCCATGCGTCTTTCCCACCTTCCTGCAGGGCTGGATCTATTAAATACGAAACCGAAGGCAACCCGAGCGCAACCCCGATTAAACCTCCGACGATCCCGGTTGTGACCTTGATGAAATCGCGCCGGGAAAGTTCATTCGAACCTGACATGTACGCCTCCTTGGACTTTTGGAAATAACTTCTGTCGCTTGCCTTATAGATCGCCAGATTTTTGCATGGATTTACGGGTAATAATCACAGCTTTGGTCTGGGAAATCGTGCGATACTCTGCAGTCAGGGAATATTAAAGATGATATGGCGTTAAGTGAATTGGATTATAAGGGTCTTTCTCCGCTTTATTATAGGATAGCTGAAATGAAATATGGATGACAATTGTCACCATATTTTGCGGTTTCAAAGTTAAAAGAGTAAAATAGGCCCTTGTATCATAAGAGACCATAAACGCATGAACATGGGATTTGTCTGATCATGGGGGCTTTGTGCCATTTTCAAGCAGGCCTCTTATGAAAAAATTCTTTTGAGGAGGCATAGATGGGCCTGAAGAGAAATGTCAGCCTATCCACGGGACTGAGGTACAAGGGGCAGGGTCCGATGTTGACGTTCGTCCTGCACCGCATTGGCGGGCTGGGAATGGCGGTCTTCATCACCACACATATTCTGGCTTCGTTTTTGGGTGGAAAAGGCGGAGCGTTTGTGAACAGCATTTACGAAAACTGGGTTTTTCAGATTTTCATTTTCTTTTGCGTTTTGTTCCATGCCATCAACGGCTTGCGGATCACGATCCTCGACCTGTTCCCCAAACTGATCGACCATCATCGTGAGGCCATCTGGATCGAGTGGGCGGTATTCATTCCTGTGTATGCCATCTCCGTTTTTGTCATTGTGACCACGGCACTGGGAGGCTAGAATGACCACGAAAACAAGAACACTCTCCATTAAACAACGCGGATTAACGAACTTCGAATCCATCATGTGGATTTTTACGCGTCTTTCCGCCCTGGCCATGTATGCCCTGATCATCTTCGGCATGATCGGCGCCCTTGTAATGGGCGCACGCGAACAGATGAACTTTGCAGATGTGATGCGCTGGGCTTTCATGCCCAATGTCACCCACGTGCAAAGCACCGATGTGCCCGATCTCAATCCATGGTCTTCCCCATTCTGGAAGTTAACCGCCAGTGCGCTGCTGTTCGTTGCAGTTGCCCACGGCGTGCATGGGCTGGTGGTCATTGCAGATGACTACATCACCACCGAGGGCGGCCGCAAGATCGTCCGCCTGCTCAGCATCATCATGATGGGTTCCATGAGTCTCATGGGCTTGTATCTCATCTGGACTTCGTAAAAAGATTCATCACGGATAAATGCAGGTGAAAAATCTTTTATCTGTGGTTAAAACCTAAAAGGTTTTCTCAGGAGTAATTCATGGCAAATGTTCATCAATTTGAAGTGGTTGTGGTTGGCGCAGGCGGTGCAGGCCTCATGGCAGGTCTGTATGCTTCGCGCGGTGCCAAGACCGCTGTTATCAGCAAGCTGTACCCCACCCGCTCGCACACCGGTGCGGCACAGGGCGGCATTTCTGCGGCGCTGGGCAATTACGAAGAAGACAAGCCCGAATGGCACATGTACGACACTGTCAAAGGCTCCGATTACCTGGGCGACCAGGACGCGATCGAGTTCATGACCAACGAAGCGATCGACGCTGTGCTCGAACTGGAACACATGGGCCTGCCCTTTGACCGCACTCCTGAAGGCCGCATCTCACAGCGACCTTTCGGCGGGCACACCAACAATGTCACCGGTAAACCCGTGAGAAGGGCCGCGCATGCCGCCGACCGCACAGGCCACATGATCCTGCAAACACTGTACCAGCAGTGCATCAAGAACGATGTGACCTTCTTCGATGAATATCAGGTGCTCGATTTCATCATGGTGGATGGAAAAGCTGCGGGCGTTGTTGCCATTGAGCTTGCCACCGGTGAATTGCACACCTTCCACGCGAAGGCTGTCATCTTCGCCACCGGCGGCCATGGCCGCATCTTCGAAGTCACCTCCAATGCCTATGCCTACACTGGCGATGGCGCGGCCATCCTGCTGCGTCACGGCATTCCGCTCGAAGACATGGAATTTTTCCAATTCCACCCGACAGGGATTTACAAACTCGGTATTCTCATCACAGAAGGTGTCCGCGGTGAAGGCGGGATTCTGATCAACGGCAACGGCGAACGTTTTATGCCGAAATACGCCCCCACCGTGAAAGACCTTGCTTCACGCGATGTCGTTTCGCGCGCGATCTACACTGAGATTAAAGAAGGCCGCGGCATCAACGGCTCAAACTATGTATATCTGGATATTCGCCCTGAAAGCGTGAATAAATTCGCCGCATTGGACGGACGCACCAACCCAGACGGTACACCGTACACCATTACCGGCGAAACGGTCATGCAGAAAATTCCAGATATTGTGGATTTCTGCCGCGTATATCTCGGTGTGGATCCTGTCACCCAGGTGATGCCGATCCAACCGACGGCGCATTACACCATGGGCGGCATTCCGACCAACAAGTTCGGTGAAGTGGTGACGGACGACAAAGGTACAGCGCTTCCCGGTTTGTTTGCGGCAGGTGAATGTGCCTGTGTGTCTGTGCATGGCGCAAATCGTTTGGGGACGAACTCGTTGCTCGACCTGGTGGTGTTCGGCAAACACGCAGGTCTGCGTGCAGCGGAATACGCCAAGTCTGCTGAATGGGTGAAAATGCCCGAGGACGCCGAAGCAGGTACAAGGTCCGCTTTGGAGGCGCTGCGCAAGGGGTCTGGCAAGGAAAATGCGTTCGACATTGCCAACGAGATGAAGAAGGTCATGTTCGCAGATGTCGGCATTTATCGAAACGAAAAAGATATGCAATCTGCATTGGAAAAAGTGCGCGAATTGCAGGGGCGCTTCAAGAATATCGGCGTGACAGACACGGGCAAGATCTTCAACACCGAATTGCTGAATGCATGGGAACTCGGCAACATGCTCGAGATCGCAGAAGTGGTGGCGGCCAGCGCATTGAACCGCAAAGAATCCCGCGGCGGACATTCACGCGAGGATTTCCCCGACCGCGATGACGCCAATTGGTTGAAGCATACGTTGATCGCAAAGAAGAACGGAAAACTTGAGATCAATTACAAGCCTGTTGTCATCACCAAACACCAGCCGAAGGCAAGAGTGTATTAGAGGTAAACATGGAAGTTACAATCAAAATTTTCCGTTACAACCCTGAGAAGGACAAGCGCGGCAATTACGTAACTTACAAGGTGGAAGCCGATGAAAACGACCGCGTGCTGGATGTGCTCGAATTCATCAAAGGCAAGACCGATGGCACGTTGTCCTTCCGCCGTTCGTGCGCGCATGGCGTGTGCGGTTCGGATGCGATGCGCATCAATGGCCGCAACATGCTGGCCTGCAAAACCCTCATCCGTGATGTGGGCGCAAACATCACTGTGGAGCCGGTGCTCGGCTTGAAGGTAAAGAAAGACCTGATCGTGGATATGGAACCGTTTTTCGATAATTATCGAAAAATGCTGCCGTATTTCATCAACGACAGCCCGCTCCCCGAAAATGGACGCGAACGACTGCAAAGCCCGGAACAGCGCGCGCGTTTCGACGAGACCACCAAGTGCATTCTTTGTGCGGCCTGCACCACCTCCTGCCCGTCGTTCTGGGCGAACGAGGAATATTACGGCCCGGCGGCCATTGTCACCGCGCATCGCTTCATTTTCGACAGCCGTGATGAAGCCGCAGACAAACGTTTGCAGGTCCTTGCCGAAACAGACGGCATTGCCCGCTGTCACACGGCGTACAACTGCACCGAAGCCTGCCCGCGTGAGATCAAGATTACCAAAGCCATCGGCGAAGTGAAGATGGCCATCATCACCGGCAAGCTGGATTAAAGTACACCGCGTTTCAAAACGCACCCTGAAACTGATTCTGTTCAAATAAAGAGAAGACCTCCTGTGAAAAACACAGGAGGTCTTTTGCGTCAGATGGGGAAATAGATCAAGAATCAGAAGAAGACAAATCATACTTGCGGTATGACTTGTTTTCCTAAAGACACCCGCTCAATTGCATTGCCCGTGGATCACGCCCGAAGGCAAGGCGTTTGGCCCAGGTACTGGGGAACGCCCGCAAAGCGTGCGAATCGAGCATTTCAGGCGGGCGGATCTTCCAACCTGTGGAGGTGAGATTCTCAAAAATGCGTTCTGTGCCCTCTTCAAGAGCCCAGCCCTGCTCGGCAAGTGCGCCGCCATTCAAGCGGATATCCAATGCGGCTGGCGAACGTGCCACAGACTGCAAACCATGCAAGAGTCTGTCATCGCCATTCAACAGACTTTCAAGCAGGCTGCCCCACGGAAAGTTGATGGTGATGTGTGAGGCGAGTCCGTGCAATTCATGCGGCAGGGACTGTGCGCTGGCTATGATGAAGAGCAGGTTTGGCAGTTTGGCGCGTGAATACTCGTGCAGGTTTTCGCGGCACGAGTCCACGCCGATGACGAAGTGGCTGGGGAATGCATCGGCGCGGCAAAATGCAAATTTGCCGTCACCGGTTCCAAGGTCCAGTGTGAGGCGGTTGTAAGGGTTGAGTCGCGCCTGTAGTTCGGTCGAATCTAAAAAATGGGACAGTCTGCCCCGAATTGTTTCCATGTGAAAGCTCCAATCTGTCTAATGGGTTGAATAGAGACAGGTTGGAGTTGGGGGATCACGGGCGCGTGAAGTGAAACGGCTGCCTGTACGTCAGGCACCGTCGAGATCATCGGGGGTGGGTTTATGTTTGGTTACGGGGAATGTAAAACGGGCCCGCTGAAAGTGGGCCTTGTGAACCGTTGATTCAGTTTTAACTTAGCAGGGTGGTCGGGTTACGTTCACAGGCCGATTGTAGCATGATGTCTGCGGCGGGCATGTTGGAATTTTGTATGCAAATCGGTATGCTATACTGAAAAAAATTATAGGAGGACGCGATGCGTTATCAATTACTTGGCCGCAGCGGGCTGCGCGTTTCAGAAGCCAGCCTTGGCACGATGACTTTTGGTGAAACCTGGGGGTGGGGCGCTTCAAAGGCTGAAAGCAAAAAGATGTTCGACCTGTTCACAAAGGCGGGTGGAAATTTCATAGATACCTCGTTCAATTACACAGACGGGACTGCCGAGGAATTTCTCGGCGATTTTCTGAAAACGGATCGGGATTACTTTGTGTTGGCCAGCAAATACACGCTGACCAAACCCGACAACACCGACCCGAACGGCGGCGGGAACAGCCGCAAGAACATGATGAGGTCGGTGGAACAAAGCCTGAAGCGGTTGAAGACCGATTTCCTCGATATTTATTATTTGCATGTGTGGGATTACATGACGCCAGTGGATGAAGTGGTGCGCGGACTCGATGACCTGGTGCGGCAGGGCAAGGTGAATTATGTGGCTTTTTCTGATTCGCCCGATTACATTGTGGCGGAGGCCAACACCCGCGCCGAGTTGATGGGGTGGTCGCGTTTTATTGGAATGCAGATTCCCTATTCACTGCTGGACCGTGCCGTGGAAAGGTCGGTGATTCCGATGGCGGCTCATTGGGAGATGGCGGTGCTGCCGTGGGGCCTGCTCGAAGCGGGGATTCTGACGGGAAAATTTTTGAAGAGCATCAAAAACTCCACGCGGTTGAATCCGAAAAAACTTCGCTTGAGCGAAAAGCAATTAAGCGTGGTGCAGGAAGTGCAGCGGATTTCGGAAGAGACTGGCAAGCCCATGTCGCAAGTGGCGATCAATTGGGTGAGGCAATCTCCGAAGGCGCAGATGATTCCCATTCTTGGGGCGCGTACGGCCAGTCAGTTGAAGGATAACCTTGCCGCTTTCGATTGGAAATTGGACGATGACCAATACCAGCGGCTTGAAAAAGTCAGCGCCATCGAAATGGGGTTCCCGTATGATTTTATTCCGGGCAATCCCTACGTGTACGGCGCAACGTTCGATAAAATAGACCGCCCCATCCGCAGATGACCACGGAAGTTTGAGCGGGGGCATCACAAAGCCGCGACACAGGGTTGCAAGGGAAATTTCCTTTGTGACCCTGTGTTGTTTTTTCTAAAAAGAATTGGTGATGGGTCGAAATAAATGACAATGTCCGTAGCGCGAGATAGTATCTCGCGCTACATCATTTACACAAACCCATTACCAAACCTTCTTTTAGCCGCTCCCAAAAACAAACTGTCAGGTGACTGGCTTTTTTTACAATCATTTTACCGGGGGAAAACTGTGCGGTCATGGTGAAACTGTATAGTACAAGCGAAAGGAGCGCAAACCATGAAACGCATTTCCCACCTTTTGATCCTATTGGTCGTTCTTTCCACGGCCTGCAACCTGCCGGGCAGCCTCACTGCCCAGGCTGAGACTCTGCCGCTTGAAACCGCCACCCAGCCCGGGGCCGAGTCAGAATCGGGCGAAGCCATCCTGCTGTTCACCATCGGAATGCACATCGAACCGATGGGTGAAACCGCGCAGGGATACAAATCGGGCAAGGGCGATCACCACAACCCCGTTTTTTTCGATAAGCAGGTGCAGGATATTCGCACTGTGACGCAGATCGTCGAAGCGCATGGCGGGCGTATGACCATTCAGGCTCAATCGCCGTTCACCACGGTGGCGATCGAATCGGGTAATTCCATCCTCGCCGACCTCGCAGCCAGCGGACATGAGATCGGGCTGCACTTCCATGAAGATGCGCACCTCGGCAAAAACAGCGAGACCCTCACCGTGCAAACATGGTGCGATGTGATGAGTGAGGAAATTGAACTCATTGAACAAGCCGCCAGCGTGGAGAAAATCCGCTTTTGGAGCGGAGGGAATCTCAACCCGAATTTGTACGAAGCCGCCGAATGTGCCGGGCTAAGCGTGAACAGTGACTGGAAGAATCGCATGACTCAGGAAACGCCGCTCGACCTTGTAGGTGTGAACCCGTGGCGTCCCGCAGGCGGCACCGACGGCACAGACTTCAACCTCTTCACCCGGCACGACCCCCATGGCGCGATCATCTTTCTGCCTGAAGGCCAGTATGACAAGACCAATTTTGCCTCGATGCGCCGCAGCGAAGATACAGGCGGCGACGAAGCCTACTTTGAATTTCTCAAGCAAAGTTTGTATGCCTCGCTCGATGCCGCCGAAGCGGGCGAAGTGAACGTTTTCCATTTCACCATTCACCCCGGCGAATTTCGCGGCGACCCGCAACATCCCTTCGAAGTGATCGAAAAATTCCTGAGCGAAGTAGTGGACCCGCTCGTCGCCAGCGGACAGGTGCAATGGGCCACCTTTTCTGAAATGGCCGATGCCTACGCCGAAACGCATTAAGAGTGCCAGATTCTAAAAACTTATCTTTGCGAGCTTCGCGGTTCATCTTTCCTTTGCACAACAGAGGAACAACAAATACTCATTCACTTTTCACCGAGAAGAGCGCCCAGTGCGCCAGATTCTAAAATTTTTCTTCGCGATCTTTGCGAGCTTCGCGGTTCATTTTTTCTTTGCACGAAAAACAATAAAACACGGAGACCACCATGAAAAAATTTCAAAACCTGATCCTGCTCCTGGCCTTCATCATGACGGCCTGCATGCCGGGGAAGCCTCCCAAACAGGCGCCTCAACCCGCGCCCGAAACTGATCCTGTTTCAACAAGCATTCCCGCCCCGCAAATCGTCCCCACCGTTCAAGCCGATTGTGCCGAACCGATCTGCCTCACCGCTTCCATTTCCCTGCTTGATCTGCAAAACCGCAGCGTGGACGAAAACGTGCTCAAGCTATTCTCCGCCGCAGTGGATGATGAAAACAACCGCGTATATGTGGCGGGCATCATGACCCTCGATGTGGCCGTACTCGACGGCGCAACCGAAACATGGATCGGCACCGTGGAAACGGGTCTCACTGAAAGGGGAATCAAATACATCTACTTTGATTCAAAAGCGCAATACCTTTACATCTACGATACGGTCCGCAAGGAATTGCGCCGTGTAGATGTGGAAAGCGGCGAAATCGTCGGCCCTGTTCCATTGGCGGAGGGCGGCTTCGGCCAGCTTGCCACAGTGGATGAAACTCATACCCGCTTCTATCTCACCACCTCCAAGGGCCTCGTTGCTTTCGATGGCAACACCCTCGAACAACTCTACACTGTAAGCGGACTCGGCGAGAGTGCCGGTCCCATGGTGTATGACCCAGCCAAAGATGTCTTCTACCTGCTCGATACCACCAGCAAGGAAGCCGACCGCAACATTTTCATCCTTGCCGCCGCAAGCGGAGAAGTGACCGGGAGCATCCACTACACCGCGATGCAGGGCATCCGCTCGCGCTGGCTGCACTTCGACCCAGCCGACCAACACTTCATCATTGGCATGGATCGCAGCGTCGCCATCTTCGATATGAACGGGACTGAGATCAGCGCCTTCCCGCTTTCCGGTGAACACATCGTTGAAGATCAGGTTTATGACCCCGCCACAAAACAGGTCTTCGTCTCCTCCATCAACTCCCCGCAAAACGGACAGGTGGCAGGCATCGGCGGCCACATGGATGTGTACGACCTTTCAGGAAAACGGACCTCCAGCTTCGATTTTGGACGAAAACCGCACCACATGAACCTCAACCCAGCCAACGGGCATATCTACATCCCGAACGGCGATGCCTCAGTGGTCTGGAGCGTGGATACACATGCGCCCACACAAGCCACCTCCCTGCGCCTCGGCGACAGCGTGGAACAGATCGTCCCATCCGGCGATGGCAGCACCCTGTATTTTGCCAGCCGCTTGGGCGGCAGTTACATCGGCAGCTACAATCAAGATAGCGGTGCATTTGAAGCCTTCACTGCGGGCACATGGCCGATCCCCATCCGACGCGATGCCAGCGGCGAACACCTCTTCACACTGAATGCCTGGGATGGAACCCTCTCTGTTTACTCGATCACCCCAAATCAAACCCTGCTTGGCACAATTCCACTTGGAACCCCAGCAGGTTCCACCGACCGCCTGCCCGATCTTGCCATCGACTCGACCCACAAGCTCGCCTATGCCGCCTACCCGGAATTCGGCACCATTGCCGTGGTCAACTGGGAAACGATGCAGCCTGTCGCCACGATCCCTGTTGAAGGGGCAGAAACAGGCGACACCGGCGGAGGACCCGGTCAACTGCAGGTGACTGTCAACGAAACGGAGAATCGTGTCTTCGTCTACGATTCAAAATCCCGCCGACTGTGGATCTACGATGCCGCAAATCAATTCTCTCCCCTTGGCAGTGTCGACTTGCGCGAAGCGTCCCGCTCCATCGGCCAATCAGGTGCCGACCTGTTTTTCTTCGATGCCCAAACCAATCGCATCTACCTCGGCGCACTTGAATTGGATGCGGTCACAGGCCAGCCCAGCGGACGCACACTGAGCGCAGGCGACAAGATCTTCGGCATGGATTCCGCTTCGAACACATACTGGGTGTTTGATTCTGCCAGCAATGCCATCCTTGCAGTAGACCGTGAGACTCTGTCGGTGCGCTTCAGCCAGCCGCTGCCCGAATCAGCATCCTTTTTGCCCACCCTCGCCTACAACCCCGCACGGAATCAGATCCATGTCGGCTACCTGGCCACGGCACATGTGTACACATTCACGGTCCGCTAACGCAACCCAAGCCTGTTAGAATCCACGCACAACAATTGCACGCGAAAGGAATCTCACATGCGCCGTTTCATTCAAATCACCCTTACCCTGCTCTTTGCTCTGGCATTGACCCTTGGCTTTTTCAGCGCCGCGCCCGTCAGCCCGGTCCGCGCCGCAGGGGTGACCTATTACGTTGCCGTCAATGGCAGCGACGCCAACCCCGGCACACTCGACCAGCCATGGCAAACCATCCAACACGCAGCGGATTCCGTCAGCGCGGGTGATACAGTGCAGGTACGCGGTGGAACTTACAATGAAACGGTCTCCATTAACGTCTCTGGTTCGGATGCAGGCGGCTACATCACCTTTCAAAACTATTCCGGCGAAACCGCCATTCTGGATGGCAGCGGATTTTCCTCCGCTGCCGGGGATATCGCCTTCACCATTGAGAATCAAAGCCATATCAGCGTGAACGGGTTCGAGATCCGCAACTACAAAACCAATCAGGCAGGCGCCACACCGATGGGCATTTTTGTCACCGGCGCATCGCATCATATTCAGATCCTCAATAATTACGTCCACCACATCGAAACCAATGCAGGCGCCAATGGCAACGCACACGGAATCGCCGTCTATGGCACTGCCGCCCCAGCCTCGATCCACGACCTGTTAATTCAAGGCAACCAGATCCGTGACCTCAAGCTCGGCAGCAGTGAAGCGCTGGTCCTCAACGGCAACGTGGAAAATTTCATCGTCACCCAAAACACAGTGACCTTCTGCGACAACATCGGCATTGACCTCATCGGCTTTGAAGGCGTTTCACCCAACCCATCCTACGATCAAGCACGGGATGGCATCGTCAGCGATAACACCGTCACCGCCATTGACACGATCACCAACCCGGCCTACGGCGGCTCACAAAGCGCAGCAGGCATCTATGTGGATGGCGGCACACGCATCCTCATTGAACGCAACAAGATCGCCGCCTCGAACATCGGCATCGAACTTGCCAGCGAACATCAGGGCCATGCCACCAGCTACATCACCGTGCAAAACAACCTGATATCCTACAACCACATTGCCGGGCTTGCCATGGGCGGTTACGACACCCAGCGCGGCAGCACTGAGAATTCCACCATCATCAACAACACCTTCTTCGAAAACGACCAGAATCAAGATGGGAACGGCGAGATCTGGCTGCAATACAACGTCAACAACAATACCATTCAGAACAACATCGTTTTCGCCAATTCGCAAAGCTGGCTTATCACCAACCCCTACACCCAAAATCAAAACAACGTGGTGGATTACAACCTGTACTTTGCCCCCGCAGGCGGCGATGGCAGTGAATGGCAATGGAAGAATGTTTTTTATCAGGGCTTCGCCGCCTATCAGGCAGGCACCGGCAATGACGCCCATTCCCTGTTCACCGACCCGCAATTGACCGGCACCACGGTTTTCGATTACCACCTGCTTTCCACCTCACCCGCCATAGACATTGCCAACTGCGCCAACGCTCCCACCGATGACTTCGCCGGTGATCTTCGTCCGCAGGGTGCGGGCTGCGATATCGGCGCCGATGAATACACCAGCCAACTCTTCGCCGATGTCCCCGCCGATTATTGGGCCAGAACCTGGATCGAAACCCTCTACGCCTCGGGCATCACCGGCGGCTGCGGAACGAACCCGCTTACCTTCTGCCCCGAAGCCCCGGTCACACGCGCGCAAATGTCCATCTTCCTCGAACGCGGCATGAACGGCGCCGCCTACAACCCGCCCACCGCCAGCGGCACGGTCTTCAGCGATGTCCCTGCCGACTACTGGGCCGCCGCATGGATCGAACAACTCGCCTCCGACGGCATCACCGCCGGGTGCGGCAATGGCAACTACTGCCCCGAAGACTACGTCACCCGCGACCAAATGGCCGTCTTCCTCCTGCGCGCAAAATATGGCTCAGCCTACACCCCGCCCGCCGCCAGCGGAGTCTTCAGCGATGTCCCTGCCGATTACTGGGCCGCCGCATGGATCGAACAACTTGCCAACGAAGGCATCACCGCCGGGTGCGGCAACGGCAATTACTGTCCGACTCAACTTGTGAGCCGCGCCGAAATGGCCGTCTTCCTCGTCAGGACCTTCAACCTCACACCATAAAATCGTACGGCAAAATTCATTTTGCACCAGCGTGGCAAATTCCGCCCCGCTCTCTTCAACGCACCTTTTTACGAAAGGACTCCGAAATGCGACTCATCCGCACTTTGATTTTGATCACCCTGTTCGCAGTTTCCTGCACCCCCACATCGCCTCCACCCCCGCCGACAACTGCCACAGTTACCGAATCATCTCCCACCTTCAGCATTCAATCGTCAATAACATCGCCCGCCTCCATCTCCTTCATCATCAACGTCCACGATTGGAATCACCCGGAAGAAAGTGCGGAGCTTCTGCTCAAACTCGTTGACCTCTTTGAGCAATACAACATCCGCGGCGATTTCTACTTCACTGCCGAGATCACCCGTCAGCTTGCCGAAAAACGCCCCGATGTCATCGAGCGATTCAAAAATTCGAACATGACCATCAGCTACCATGTCCGTCCGCCACACCCGCTTTACAACGGCTTTGATGCAGGCCTGCAATCCATGAGCGACGCCGAGTTGTATCAAACCCTGCTTGATTATGAAACCTACGCCTTAAACCTCGAAACCGGTGAATTGGACAGGTCCCGCCCCGGCGGTTACACCTACGTGGCACAGGTCTTCGGGCGGAATCCTGTTGTTGCCCCTGTGCCCAACAGCGGAAGGATCAAGGATGCGGGGCAGAAAGTCTACGCCAGCCTCGGCGCACAAATGACTTTGCTTTATCACGAATCAGGGACCGATCTTGAACAACCGTTTGAATACGTCAACGGGTTGTTGGTGCGCCCCAGCGATTTCAGCATCACCCGCACCACGGTCATTGATGGCGCCGATAATTTCTGGTGGAACTTCATGTCCAAACCCAATGCCGATCTGTACGACCCCTTGAAAATGCTGCAAACCCAACTGTCAGAATGGGATGCGCACGGGTACAACCGTGAGCCTTTCATAACGTCGCTGATTCATGAAAATAATTTCTACCGCTCGGGAGCAGAAGCCTGGACATCCATTTACTTTTCGATGCAAAACAACAAAAAGGTCCAACCGCTTTCGCCGCCCTACGATTTAAACGCCCCAGATCCATCCATGCTCCGCACAGAAGAGGATCAGCAGGCCATTTTCGCGGCGTATGAGAAAATGGTCGCATATGCCGCCGCACATCTGCATGTGGTCACATCAGAAGATATTCTGGAAATAGCGGAATAAGTCACTTGCAGGGATCGAATTTCAAACCACCGCAGCACAAGAACACATAAAATAATCGGTCATAAGCGATGACTGTCACTTTATTTTCAAGCACACAAAGGATGATCATGCAACGAGTTTCTTTCTTTATCACATTACTGGTAATTTCTGCACTGGCCTGTGGCGCCTCGCAGAGTCAACCGTCAGCGGCGGTTGGGCCTGTTGAAACGGCACCCAGTCCACAGGTCACGGAGGAAGCGGGGGGTTCATCCAGCGCATTTGACTCGCAGAAGCTTGGCGTGGTCGAAAGGGATGTAACCTATTGCATAATGAATGGGATCGAGCTGAAAATGGATGTGTACTATCCATCTTCGAATGATGGGCCGTGGGCGGCGGCGATGTACATTCATGGCGGGGGTTGGTCAAATGGCGATAAGGCCGATGGTGCAGGCGCGAAGGAGATCGGACCCTTGCGGGCGGCGGGGTTTTTGGTGGTGGCAGTGAACTATCGTCTCGCGCCTCAGAATCTCTTCCCTGCAATGATCGAAGACGTGAAATGCGCGGTGCGTTCGTTACGCGCCCATGCCGATGAATACAACCTTGACCCAGACCGCATCGGTGTGTGGGGCGGGAGTGCAGGCGGACATCTGGCAGCCATGCTCGGTACGACAGATAAAAATGCAGGGTTCGATGTGGGCGAGTATCTGGATCAATCCAGCCGTGTGCAGGCTGTGGTGGATATGTTTGGCCCCGCTGACCTGACTGTGCCTTTCGAGGGTGGATACGAATCGGCGCGCCGTGTGTTCGATGGGTTCGATGCAGCACGGGCCAGCCCGGTTACTTATGTTTCAGCAGATGATCCTCCATTTTTGATTCTGCATGGCACTGAGGATGAACTGGTACCGCTTGAACAATCCCAGATCCTGCTTGCGCGTCTTCAAGCGGCGGGTGTCCCAGCAGAATTGGTCATTGTTGCAAACGCAGCCCACGGATTTACCCCCGCCCCAGGCGGCATCAGCCCATCGCGACGAGAGATCAGTCAACGGGTGGTGGATTTTTTTGTGAAGTATTTGGGAGGATAGTTTTCAGGCAGGAAAAATTCCCGACCCTGCTGCTCCTGCCGTAGAACGTGGCAAAAGCAGCAGGGTCGTTTGCTTGCATACAGGTTATTTATCCTCGATCACACGCATTAACGGCCACCCCTTGTATCCTTCGATTATAAAATCGCGGTGATAGGAGCCATCATCACTGGAAGAGTCTTCACACTCATAATGTGCGACCGTGGCAGAAGGCGGGGTTCCTTCCTTACAATTGGACATTCCACTTGGCATCCATAACGGGTTGATAAGAATAAAGAGGGCAAATGGGAATATAAAAGAAACGATCAACCCGACCAGCAGGTTGACACCAAGCAGTTTTTTCTGCAGCCCAAGTAAAATGGCAACAGGCAGGCTCAGGGCACAGATCGGCAAATATAGCAGGGAGGCAAATCCCTGGTATGGGGGAGCAGGGACGATTTTGAAGACAGAGAGCAGAGCGGAAAAGATCGGCGCTGCCATGATGATCAACATGGGTTTGATAACGTCGGATTTCATGGAGAAGGTTCCTTATCTGTTTTTGAAGTATGTGCTCACAAGATCGGAATAATCCATATCGGTGTGCTGATCGAGGATGCGGAAGAAGTCATCGCCTGTTACGATTTTGCCGCGCCCCTGGTTGTAGTAATCCTGTAAAAAGGCAAAGAAGGCTGCGTCGCCGATGCGTCCACGCAGGTCGCGCATAAAGTGAGCGCCGTTGAAATAGACAATGTATTTGTAGGTATCAGCATCCTGCCCTTCATAAACGGGGATGTCAATATCGCCAAAAGGCTGGAAGAAATCTATGCGATTCGTCCACCACCAGGCCAGAGACTCTGGATGTGCGGCTTCATAGTAGATGGCTTCCGAGTAGGTGGTGAGCGATTCATCCAGCCAGGGTTCGCGGGCCTGGTCATTTGCGACCTGATCGAACCACCATTGATGTCCCGTTTCATGTGCGGCAACCGAGACGAGGTAACTTTGCGGGGTTCCATCATACAGGTTGTAGAAACTGCGGCTGTGGAAATACAACGCGGAAAATTCCATGCTGTCTTGAAAATCGGCAACCACCACGGAAAGGGTCTTGTGTGGATACGGTCCGAACATCTGCGAATAGACCTGAATGGCCTGTGCGCTGGTCAACATGGCGGCTTCGCCTGCAACCTGGTAAATGGGAAGGTGATAACTGTACACAACCGTTTCACCGACCTGCGTGCTGGAAACTAGAAAATCGCGGCTGGCCGATATCGCGAAGGCACGTCCGCCGGTAAGGGTGTAGCGTGTGAATTCGCCGTTCGGTTCGGCGGGTCCGCTGGCGGCAATGATTGGGGCAGTGTCTGGGTTGGCAAATTTCAGGTTCACTTCGAAATCAGCCATGGGATACACGAGGTATTCGCCATGTGACCACGGTTCACGGATGATCCATTCACCATCCTTGAAGGGCACAACGAATGGATACCAATTGACAAGGTTCATCTGGAGGTCGCTGTAGCCGAAGATGCGTGCGCGCTGGCTGTTGACCTGGTCCATGAACGGGAGGAAGATGCTGTAGCGCAGGGAAATCGTCGAAACAGAATCAGGCTCAAGCGGGGTGGGAAGCGGAATGTCGAGTCTGTGCAGGTTGAAGGAGTAATTCGTGACGACATTCCCATCCACTTGTAATTCCATCAGATAAAAGCAATTCGGCCAGAAATTTGGAGGCACAGCCAGGGTCAATGTGGTGAGCTGCTGGCCTGTGTGATTGGGGTAGATGATGTCTTGATCCACGTCAATAAAATGTTGATCGTAATCAAGGAAGGTGTTGATGATATATTTTTCCCGCTCCGGGATTGGAACGGGGGTATTGGTTGCCGTGGGGCTCTCAGTGGCTGGCGGGATGGGTGTGGAGGTTTCAACAGGCAATGTAGCCATGATTGGTTGTGCCGTGGATGACGAACATGCCGTGAGAAGCAGGACAAGGAGAAGAATGATATGGCGCATGGAACTATTTTAACCTTTTGTGTATAATCCAGTCATCGCCTCGATAGTTCAACGGATAGAACAAGGCACTCCTAAGGCTTAGATGTAGGTTCGATTCCTACTCGGGGCACAACATTAAGGAAACTCTAATAAAAAAGTCTTGCAAAAAAATAGAACCGCGATTATTATTACCAACGATGAGCGCCAGGGTGCCCCCCTCACCCTGGCGCTCATCATTTAATTTTATAAACAAAAAAACATCCCACAAGTTTTGACTTTCGGAAATCCGAACCAAACTTGCGGGATGTTTTCGTTTTTATGATCGAATTACTTCTTCGGGGTTTTGACCATCTGCCGCGCCGTTTGCAGCAATTCATGTGCAGAACGCAGCGTTCCTTCGCCGACTTCACCAAGCATTTGCGAAAGTTCAAGCAGGCGCGGTTCGCCTTCGAGTCTTTCCACACGGGTGAGGGTACGACCCTGGTCCACCAGTTTTTGAACCTGATAATGCTGGTCGCCAAAAACGGCAAGCTGTGGAAGGTGTGTAACACAAAAGACCTGATGCGAGCGCGAAAGATTCCATAGTTTTTGACCAACCACCATGCCCACCCGGCCGCCAATGCCCTGGTCAATTTCATCAAAGATGAGAGAGGGAACCTGGTCGGCGCGAGCCAGTACATTTTTCAAACCAAGCATCAAACGGGAGGTCTCACCGCCTGAGGCGATCTTGGCAAGAGGCTTGAGTCCTTCACCGGGGTTGGGTGCGATCAGGAACTCTACGCGATCGAAACCATTTTGGTCGAAAGCGATGCGCGTGCCATCAGCAAGGGGAATGCCATTGACATCAGGCTTGGTCTGAAAATCCACGCTAAAACGGGCGGCTTCCATTCGGAGATCACCCAATTCGGCTTCGATGCCTTTGCTCATTGTCAATGCGGCGGATTTGCGTTTTTCAGAAAGCACACCGCCCAATTTGGCCAGTTTATCGAGCAGTTTCGCTTCCTGCATTTCCAATTCATTGATGCGGTCGGCGGCATTTGTAAGGGTTTCAAGTTGTTTGCGGGCATCGGCTCCATAAGCCAGCACAGATGAAATACTGCCGCCATACTTGCGCGTGAGAGAGTGGATCAGGTTGAGTCGTTCCTCCACTTCATCAAGTCGTTTCGGATTAAATTCGATCTCTTCCAGATAATTCTGCAACCCATGCACAACATCGGAAATCGTATCGAGCATCAACTCGGCCTGGTTCGAAAGCTCCACTTGTTCAGGATCTATTTTTGCGAGGGCGGCCAGCGCCTGCGCAGCCTGACCGATCAGGTCGGTTGCTGCGGGCATATCGGGGGAGCCTTCATCAAGAATCGCCAGTGCTTCCTGTGCATTTTGTGCAAGCGATTCAGCGTTGGCAAGGCGGTCACGTTCCTTGCGCAACTCTTCGTCTTCACCCGCTTTCAGGCGGGCGTCTTCGATTTCTTCGGCCTGATAGGTCAGCATCTCGGTGCGGCGCTCAGAATCTGATTGCGCCTTACGCAGCTCCACCAGTTCGCGTCGCAGCCCAAGCAAAGCCTGATAGCTCTGGCGGTAATCGCCGAGGGGCTTTACAACTTCGGCGTAGCGATCGAGCAGGCCAAGGTGTGCGCGTGGATCGAGCAGGGAAAGATGTTCGGCCTGCCCGTGGATGTCGATCAGCAGGGCGCCCAGTTCCTTCAACAGGCCCACATTGACTGTGCGGCCATTCACACGCGCCACACTGCGCCCCTCCTTGCGGACTTCGCGCATCAGCACCACATAATTTGGATCGTCGAGCAATTCTTCGCGAGTCAGGACCTCGGTCACCGCTTCTTTTTCTGGACCTGAAAGCTGGAACACCGCTTCAACAAATGCGGCGTCTGAATCGGAGCGCACGAAGGTCGCATCGGCCTTGCCGCCGATGAGCATCACAACTGCATCAAGGATGATGGATTTCCCCGCACCCGTTTCGCCTGTGAGGATGATAAGTCCCTTGTCAAAGCGCAGGTCAAGTTTATCGATAATGGCAAAGTTCTGAATATGGAGTTCGGTAAGCATAAGTTATCGTCTAAAGACCAAACCAGAGAATTGGGAATACGCCACCGGCGCAGCGATGACAAGGTAAACGATCTGCCAGAGTACTGGCGAAAAAGATACAACTGACCCCATGACATTGCCGCCACCGCCAAGCAAGGTCAGCAAGCCGGGCAGGCCGCTCAACAACAAAACAGGCAGTGCGCCAAGGATCATGCCCACCACCAGTGTGGTATTCAACATGGGAGAGCGATGGTTTTTCACAAAACGCCGTGTGACATTGGCGATCATCGTGCCTGCCAGTGGAGCCAGACCAATGATGAAAAAGCCCCAAATAATGGATGTGATGATGATGGTGGCGACCGCCGCCAGCCCTGAAAGAATCGCAGAGGTGAAGAACACGGTCAGGTAGTCATACCAGACCGCCGTGTCAAAGATCTTTTGATGCTGGTTCACACAATCCTTGCACATGTACCCGGTAGGTGTACGTTGGGCGCAGGAGGCACAAATGGGTTTTTCACAACGCTTGCAGCGCAGGCTGGTCTCACGCCCGGGGTGGGCATAACAATAGGTGGCAGTTGGGGTGATCTCTGTATCGGTCATCGTGGAAATCCTAACGAGTTTTCGTTCATATGGGCAGTGAGGTTGCGGTAGAAATACCCCGGGTCTCCAAAGCGAACGAACTGCGCGGTGACATCTGCAGCGGTTACTTTTACCTGGTCATCCTCCATCAAAGGCGTTGGGGGTTGACCATCCACACTTAGAACTGAATTTTCACTTTTTACAACAATGCTAACGGAAGAACCTTCCGATAAAACCACGGCACGGTCCACTGAGAGGTGCGGGGCAATGGGCACGAGCAAAATATTGCGCAACTCCGGCGGCAGGATGGGCCCGCCAGCGGCAAGTGCATATGCGGTTGAGCCTGTCGCTGTGGATGCGATCAAACCATCGGCAACATAACTGGTAAGTCGGCGATTATCCACCGATGCGGTCAGGCGCACCGGGCGCAGGTTCTGCCCACGGGCGACGACAACCTCATTCAAAGCATTGGAGCGGTTGATGCTTTCACCCGCACGGATATGCTCGGCCCGCAGCATCATACGATTTTCGATCCATGCTTCGCCTTCGAACAACTTTTCAAAGTACTCACGCCATTCCTTGCGGTCGATCTGAATCAAAAAGCCAAGCCGCCCAAGGTTTACACCGAGAATGGGTACGCCGCAGGGCGCGCATAAATGCCCCGCCCGCAAGACACTTCCATCTCCACCAACGGCGATGAGCATGTCGAATTCGCCATTTTTGACACGCCTGCGCAATTCTTCATCATACAAGGAACCAAACGGCGCTTGAATGCCTCTCTCTTTGAGAAAGGACACCATGGCTTCCGCTTCGGTGAATGCTTCCGGCATTTTGGGGTACGCCGTGACAACAGGATTTTTTGGAAGGAAGGGATCGGGCATAACGAAATTATACCTTTGGAATGTCTCAGCGCATCCCCGCCTTCAGGCAAGGCTTTGATCACACATATTCCTGAAACCACATTTGGCACAGCGGGCGGCCTGTTCATGTGAACGCGGAACGTCATTCTTGTGTTCATCGAGTTTCATGTCAGCCAGAAGATCGATCAGGGCGGTTTCCAATTCATGGGTGTAATCTACGGCGAAATCACGATTCTCATAGTGGATGATCCCATAGGGCGGACGTTTTCCGTAAGTCTTTTCCACCAACAGGCAGTAGGCAGCCAATTGGTAGATGTGAGAGTCGTAAGGCGCCTGCGGGGCACGCCCCGATTTCACTTCAACAGGAATGATCTGTCCGTTCTTTTCAACAAGGTAATCAGGCTTGCCAGTCAACTCAAGTGCGGGATAAAAAAGCGGCTTTTCCACTTTGCCCCATCCACGTGTATCTGTGTAGATGATACGGCCTCCAGGCAGCCCTGCTTCCTTCCGCTGAACCGATGATTTGCGGAAAAAGAAAAGTGCAAAGAGGAAGAGAGCCAGGGCAAGATAAAGCATGGGAAGGATAAGGGGCGGTTAGATGTTCTCGGCGATACGAATAATGCGACCCAGACGGGTAAACGCCGCCCCGGAAAGGTCATCGTTTCTGCGGTTGAGGGTTTTAATGAAATCGTCCCTGTTCGATTCATTGACGGCGGGCAGGGTTCGTTCAGCGTGTTGGGGTACTTCCCCGGGACGACAGGCTGAGAGGTGTTTCAATAAATATGGGAAAATGGCTTTGTTGTACTCTTCATTTGCGGCGGCAGTTTGCGCCAGGACCGAAATGGAATTATCCACGGTAATGACCGAACCATTCTCTTTGGCTTTCTTGATCTCATCCAAATGCTTGAAGATGACTTCGGGTTTTACTTTGGCTACTTCAGCGAGTGCCGTCATGGCACCCCAGACCATGTTGTTGTGTTTGCTTTTCAGTAATTTGACAAAATCTTCGGCGTAAGGGGCGATGAGAGCAGGGTCAATTGCACCGATCTCATACATCACGTGGATGCAATCCCAGTGAACGTTTTTGTTTGCGCTCCACATGTTTTGGGCGATTTCTCGAATCCCTGCCTTGTCGTTCCGCGCTGCAAGATCGCGTGCAAGGTCAAGGTTTGGGGTGCGATCGCGGCGGGTTTGCAGGTGGGCAAGGCGGCTTAAAACAGCGGACATGAAATTGGATTCTCCAAGCAATTTATAACTGGGCGGTGCAATAAGCCACCAGCAGGATCAAAGCCCCTAAAAGCAGAATCAGGCCAACGGTCCGGGAAAGAGACGAGGCAAGGGCTTGACGACCATGCCTAGAATGGAGTTCAGTCCCTGCGGCCAATTCAGCTTTATTTGCAGATTCGAATCCCTGTTTGCGATACCACCAGGAGCGGCGGCAATACAGGTAGTTTCCAATATCGGAAGCACGGATGATGGGCATGGCCAGAGTATAGCACAAATTTTCTATGGCCATTCATTTCATTTTCAATATCGAGTTATGATAAACTTCGCGGGTAAATTACCTTTCATATCAGAGGAACACTCATGACCAAACATCAAGTCCACCCTATTGAGATTGCGGGGATCAAGCGTGAATTGCCCCTTTTTGAGGTAAAGCCTGGTTTGCGCATTGCCATTTTGAACATCCTTGGCGATACTGAATTGGTGCAGGCCTGTGCGCGGGAACTTGGAAAGAAACTTCAGGCGGTTGATTACGATATCCTTGTCACTGCGGAGGCCAAATCGATTCCGCTGGCATATGCGTTGTCTGTTGAAACGAAGAAACCGTATGTCATTTTACGCAAGACCTACAAGCCTTACATGGGCGCAGCACTCGAAGCTGAAACACTTTCAATTACCACCGGCCAGCCGCAGGTTTTGATTCTGGATGAAAAAGACCGCTCCATCATTGCGGGAAAGAAGGTCGTGATCCTGGATGATGTCATCAGCACGGGTTCCACCCTGCAAGGGATGCGCATGATCCTGGATAAGACTGACGCAAAGGTGGTGGCTGAAGCCGCCATCCTTACCGAAGGTGACCGTGCCCAATGGATGCACATCATCTCGCTGGGGCATTTGCCGCTGTTCACTGGGTAAGTTTGATTTATTCAAAAACGGCACTGGGAAGTTTTCCCAGTGCCGTTTTTGTTTAAGTGTTCATTTCGGTTTCAAATCCCCTGCAATCAACCTTGCTTTTTGTTCGCGCTTCAGGCGTTTGATGGCAAGTTCGCGCTTCATGGCTGCGGTGCGGTCTGGCTGTATTTCGAGGTAAACCAGTTTCACAGGGCGGCGGGTGCTTGTATATTTTGCGCCAATGCCTTTGTTATGTTGGGATACGCGCCGCTCAGGGTCGGTGGTCCAGCCAGTGTAGTAAGTTCCATCAGAACATTCTACGATGTAGCAATAGCAGGTCATTTCCGGTTGTGTTTTTTCACGAACATGCCGCCAAAGAATCGCTCGGAAAACGTGGGCATATCAGCCGCTTCAGAGCGGGTAGCACCCGACCAATCAGCAGCGACTCTTTCACTGAGCCAGCGCTGACGGCCTTCCAAAGCCGCCTCAAGCCGCGCCGCCACACCCTCATCATCTTCATTTTCAATATCCTCACGAAAACCACGCAACGCCGCGATCATCACATCAAGTGCATGGATCATCCCTGCTCGATTTTGCAGGGAGGAAAGACGCAAAGAATCGATCTCATCTTGATAAGCCAACCCAGCGGTTACTGTGGCAAAGGGGCGCCCCGCCACTTTGCGTGCTTCCTGCCAGCCGGGCTGATCCACTGTGGCGTTCAAAAGTGAAGCAGCCACGATCTGGGGCAAAAGGTGCGTGGTGGACATCAATCCATCCGATTCGGCTGGGTCGGTGAGCATGGGCAACGCCTCCAACAAGCGGACGAAATCCACTGCGGTCGTCACTGCCGATTCGGGCGTTCCGTAGGGTGCATCAATGAGGAAAAGGCCATTCGCAAACAGATCAGGCTTGGCCGCAGCCTGACCGAACTGAAAATCATGGATGTAAACAGGGTTGATCGCGGGCACCAATCCCACGTAGTGGCGGTCTGCCGGCAGAATTTCCTTTGCCCATTTGGCTACATTGGCTTTGATGGGGGAGGTATCCAAAACCACTGTCCCCTCTTTCAAATCCGGCGCAATAAATTCGAGGGTATCACGCACCTGACTGACAGGCACTGTCAACACCACGATCCGTGCATCGCGAACGGCGGTGGGCAGGTTATGCTCCGCCTTATCGATCGCATCCTTTTGCTGGGCATCACGCTCCAACTCCGCCTTTTTATCGTGCCCCACCCGCACAATGGAGGCTTTATGGGCGGCAAGCGCCATTCCCATCGAAGTACCGATCTGACCAAGGCCGATAATTGTGATTTGTGTGGGCATAATATATACCTCGCAGGAGTTTGATAAAACCATTATACTGCCACTATCTCGTTAAATACGAGAACCGCGGACGCCGACCGCGGTTCTCTTGGTAAAGGAGGAGAAGAGAAATCACCTTACGAACGTAAATTTATCATGCTTGTCCAAAAACTACTTGACGCCTGACCTACGCTTACCCTACGATTGTTTGACAAATTACAGGAATGCAAACATTCTCAATATTTTTCGGAGGACAACGCGATGACAAACCTGCCTCTCAAAATTTATCTTGGCGAATTGAATCACACACCTCTCGGGGATTTGCGCATCGCGGCCTCCGACCTGGGTCTGGTTGCTGTTGAATGGGCAGAGTCTCAGCCCAGGCTGTTTGAATACCTCTTCCGCCTGAAAGGGACCGTGGAGCACAGCCAGAAAGCAACCCACCGCTACACCAAAGAACTTGGGGAATACCTGAAAGGCAAAAGGCATGATTTCACCTTCGAAATTAACTGGGGAACCTTGAAACCCTTTCAGCGCAAAGCCTTGAAAGCCGTTTATCAGATCCCCTACGGCGAAACGCTCACCTATGCCGATATTGCCATGCAGATAGGTCACCCAAAAGCCAGCCGCGCCGTGGGGCGCGCCAATGCCACCAATCCCATGCCGCTTGTCATTCCCTGCCACCGTGTCATCGGCAAGGATGGAAAACTCCACGGCTATGGCGGCGGGGATGGAATCCCCACCAAGGAGTGGCTGTTGAAACTCGAAGGTGCGGTCATCGCCTGATATGATACACTTCGGAAAATTCCTTACTTTAATATTTCAGCTAAAGCCCAATCACCTTGAACATCCTCACCGAACTTTTCTGGACATTCATCAAAGTCAACCTGCTTAGCACCTCCGGCCCAGCCTCCGTAGGGTTGCTCTATCACGAAGCTGTGGGGCGTTTCGTTACAGAAAGCCAATTTGTACAAGCTGTGGGGTTTTCCTCGGTTCTGCCCGGCAGTGATGCTTTGCAGCTTGCCATGTATATTGGCTACGCTGCCGGGGGAATACCGGGAGGTCTGGTGGCATTGCTTGCATCCATATTGCCACCCACCCTCATCATTCTGGGGGTAACAATGATCCTCCACCGTTTGAGACGCGAGGCTTGGGTTGGTCATTTTGTAGAAGGTCTCGCCCCGGCCATATCTGTGCTCATGGTCTTCACTGCGTGGAAGATATTTGAAAAGGGTGGTGAAACTGGCCCACTGGGCTGGGCGATCGGCATCCTTAGCTTGATCGCCATGTGGTTGAAAGCGCCAGAGCGTATTGTCGTCATCCTTGCCGGCATAGCCGGAATCATTCTCCTCTCGCCATGAAACAATCAAAAATTACCGTTTGGAGCAGCCTGTTATGGATGTTCCTTAAAGTAAATCTTCTTTCCCCTTCAGGGCCTGCTTCGGTTGGCCTTTTATACAAGGAAGCGGTCGGCAAGATCATGACCGAAGAACAATTTGTCGAGGCTGTTGGTTTTTCCAATGTATTGCCCGGCAGTGAGGCTCTAAAACTTGCCATGTTCGTTGGCTTTGCAGCAGGCGGTGTGCCTGGTGTGTTGACAGCCCTGCTTGGCGCGGTGTTGCCCCCCACTGTGATGATGCTGGCCGTTGCCTTTGTACTACAAAAATTTCAGCAGGAAGATTGGCTTCAGGGATTTGTAAAAGGTATGAGTCCGGCCATCGCCGCACTTATCATTGTCGTGGCGTGGGAACTCTTCCATGTTGGTCAAACCAAGAAAATTGACAGGCGCACTTTATTCATTGCGGCTGTCAGCGCCGTAGCTTTATGGTTCGATCTGCCCTCTCCGCTGGTTTTACTAGGTGCAGGCGTTCTGGGCGTATTCTTATTTCGGTGAATGGAAAATATATGACCCAAAATGTATTAATCGCCACCAATGGATTTAAAGGCACCTGGCCTTCCATCGAATATGGGACATGGCTCGCCTCGACACTTAACACGAACGTCACATTGCTCGGTGTAAATGAGAAGCCAAACCCAGCCGCCATTGACGACCACAACCCATTGGAGGATGTGTTCGAAGCCGCTGTGGAATTGTTCCAGAAAAACGGCGTGAAATATGAGTTGCTTGTGGAAAATGGAAATGCCGAGGATGTCATTCCGCAATGGGCAAAGCAGAGAGATTCCATCGTTGTACTTGGCCCGCTGGGACGTCCGCAGATCCGCCGTCTGTTGACGGGGCGATCGATCCGTCACTTGATGGAGGAAATCGAACAGCCGATCCTGTATGTTCCGGAAGCCACCCTTCCTCTGAAAAAGATTCTGATCTGCATTGGCGGCCTTGGCTACGAAGTGACTGCGGAGCATATTGCCATGCAAATGGCGATGAAGAGCCGCGCCGAAGTCACCCTGCTGCACATCGTCCCGCCCATGGATCTGGACTATCCCACGGCACGTATTGTCCGCGAAAATTGGCAAAACCTGACCGAGACCGATACGCCCGTTGGGCGGAGTCTGCGCGAGGCTTTACAGGTGGCCAAAGACGAAGGCCTGACCGCCAGTGTAAAGGCGCGTCAGGGAAATGTGGTTGAAGAAATATTGGCAGAAGTAAAAGAGGGTGGATACGACCTGCTATGCATGGGGTCGCCATACAGCACAAATGCACTGCGCCAGCTTTACGCCCCTAATGTGACGGCTGAGATCGCTGAAGCCGTTACCTGCCCGGTCTTATCGGCGCGATACAAGAGGGAATAGAACTTTTCTATCTGGCCCCGGGGACGTATTTATTTTCCCATTCCGCAATGGCGGCGCGGATTTCCCTTTTGATCACAGCATCACGGACATCATCCACTGTGGGGAATGTTTCGATTCCCACAATGACTTCCACACCGCCTTCGGGGGATTCTTGCAGGCGAATTCCAGCCTTTTCCAGCGGTGTTCCGACCAAACGGGCTTGCAGCACGGTATCAATTTGATTGACAATGCTCATCGCCCGGATGGATTTATCCAACTCGGCCTGGGCAGCTACCGTAACAATGGGAGGCATGGGACGAGGTGATGTCGCTTGAACAGGAGCAGGCGTGGGCGCAGGTTGAACCGGAGCGGCGGGTCTCTCAGAAGCCGGGGCAGGGCTGTTATCAAGCCAGGGACGAAAGATGGTGATGAGTTCGATCAGGCGCTTTTTTTCTTCGGAAGAGGGTGGCTTGTTGACAACTCTGCCGTCCATTTCAAGTGTGTAGTGGGCATTCTCTTTTTTGAGACGCAGCAAGCCGGGGTCATCCTTTTTTTGTGAGACGCTTTCCTCTTGAGAAGCAAGGATCATTTTGTTTTCCGCTTCCCTGATCTTGGCTTCGGCTTGAACTTCTGCGGCAGTGATCTTTTTATTCGTACGGATATTGGAATCAAGAAACCCGATAAAAAAACCGATCAGCAAAACCACAAGACCCACTCCCCAAACGGCTGGTACGGGCCAGGTAACGGTTGCAAATTGGAGCTCCATGATTCATTTCCTTTCGATTGCCTGGCACTTCGGGCAAACATGCGTGCCACGCTGGCCGACGGTCAACTTTTGTATTGTGGTGCCGCAAACAGGACAGGGCTTGCCATCCTGATCGTACACGCGAAAATGGTTTTGAAAATCACCGCCGCGATACACCCAGTCAATGCTGGCGCCGTTGCGGCGGATGCCTTCCTTAAGCACGGCACGAATCGCTTTGTGCAGGGCCTGCGCCTTCTCTTGTGATACGGTATTCGATAAGGCCTGCGGATGAAGTTTTGCAATATGCAGGCATTCATCCGTGTAAATATTGCCGAGCCCTGCAATAAAAGATTGATCGAGAAGCAGGGGCTTTAATTGTCGTTTACGCGTATGCAGGTTTTCGAAAAGCCACTGCGCTGTAAAATCATTTCCAAGTGGTTCAGGGCCCAATTTGCCGAGAATTTTTTCAGGCTGGTCTGTCAGCCACACGCGCCCAAATTTGCGGGTATCGTTGAAAGCGAGGGCGGTGTGATTGGAAAGATGCAAAAGCAGGCGGTCGTGTTTTTCAGGCTTAATTTTACCTGTTCTTACGATCAAATCTCCACTCATGCGCAAATGTATCAGGAGATTGTAATCTTTCAGGTGAACAATAAGGTATTTTGCCCGGCGCGAAACATCCACGATCCTTTGCCCGATGATCCGCTGTTTGAACTGTGATGGAGAAGGGGTTGCCAGCGTGCGCGCCCAGCGTAAATCAGCCGAGAGGATGGTATTCCCAACCAACTCGGGTTTTAGCGAACGGGCAAAGGTTTCCACTTCGGGCAGTTCGGGCATGAGAAATCTCAGGCGGGAATTTTCAAAAGAACCGTTTTACTCGTTGAACATCTCACCAACCGAACGGCCTTCATGCGCACGGCGAATCACCTCACCGAGCAATTGCGCCACTGAAAGGACGGTTGTGCGGCTTTCGAGGAATTTCCATTTTTCGGGAGTGAGCGGCGCCGAATCAGTTGTGATGATGTGTTTGATGGGCAGCGAAGCCAGACGCTCTGCGCCGTTGCGGGAAAGGATGGCGTGAACAAATGCCAGATAGACATCGCGCGCGCCATTTTGCTTCACCACATTAACGGCTTGAGAGATGGAACCGCCGGTATCCACTTCATCATCCACGATGATGACATCACGGTCTTTCACATCACCGATCAAGGTCAACGCTTCGGCTTTGGCATCGTTGCCGTGGCGGCGCTTTTCTATGAAAGCGATCGGCATGTCCATATCAGCGGCGTAATTACGGCCCTTCTTGGCAAACCCCAGGTCCACAGAAACCACCACGGGGTCTTTCATTTGGGAGCGCATATTGTTGTTGATGTGATCCACCAGCAGGTGAGATGCAGTCAACACATCACCGGGGATGGAGAAGAATCCCTGTACCTGCCCGGCGTGCGGGTCGAGGGTCATGTAACGGTCGGCCCCGGCCACTTCGAGCATATCGGCAACCAGGCGTGCCGTGATCGGCACACGCGGCTGGTCCTTTTTATCGGAGCGGCCATAACACAAGTATGGAATCACCGCCGTGATCCGCGCCGCAGAATCAAGCCGCAGGGTTTGGATCATGATGAGCAATTCCATCAAATTGCGATGTACCGGTGAGGACGTGGTCTGGATCACGTACACATCCTGTCCACGCACACTGCCGTTCAACTTCACAAACAGGTTCTCATTTGGGAATTCGATCACCTCACGGCTGCTGACAGGCTGGTCGAGGTAATCTGCGATCTTCTGGGCAAGGTCTGGCGAGCCTGTGCCCGCAAACAACTTGATCCCTCCATACACTTTCAGGTCACGATGAACATGATGCATCTATTCTTTGCCTTTCTTCGCGTTCCATTCTGAACGTAAAATACTCATGACGAACACGTCGTCATATTTTCCATGTTTGTAAACCGCCTCACGCAGGCGGCCTTCTTCCACAAACCCGGCCTTTTCATAGGCATGTTTTCCGCGCTCGTTTTCGGCATACACCTGTAAAAAGACGCGGTTGAAATTCAGGGTTTCAAAACAATGCTGCGCGAGCAGCGCGATCGTCTCCGTTCCATAGCCCTTGTTCCACTCGCTTTTTTCGCCGATCATAATGCCGAGCTCACCACAACGGGAAACAGAGTCCACTGCAAACACGCCGCAATTGCCGATCATGCGCCAGCCTTCGCCCTCACGAATCTCAATGACGAGGACCTTCTCATTCTGCGGCCGCTGGTTCATGGAATTGAACCAGTTTTCTTCATCCACCATGGACATGGGCAGGCTGAGCACCAGATGTCGGGTCACTTCAGGGTCGTTCACCCATTTATGGAAGGTCGCCACATCTTCCCGTTCGGCAGCACGCAGGCGAATCCGTTTTCCGTAGATGATGCTCATTAGGCATCTCCGTCCATCAAAGATTTCACTGCCTCCCAGGGAGAAATTTTTCTCTGGAAGATTCTCTCCAACGCGTTTTCGTACTGGCCTTGTGAGACCTTTTCACGAAAACGGCTGACCAGTGTCTCCTGAATCAACGCATCCAACTCGACCTCAAGCCTGGCTCGCTCACGAACGGCCCAATCGCCGCTTTGGGTTAAGTGTGCCACATGCCTTGCGATGGCATCGGTCAATTCAACAATGCCTTTGCCTTCGGTGGAAACCGTCCGTTGAATGGGTGGAATCCATATCGGCGCTGATGAGGCTTCTTGTTTTGAATCAGGCCCACCCGAAGTTGGACCGGATGAAATCCGCATGGCTGTGCCGTGATGTTGAAAAATCCGCTCGGTGGGGTGGGCCAGATCAAGCATGGATTTCAAAGCCTTTTCGGTGTTTTCCACGCCGGGTCGATCTGCCTTGTTGACGACAAGAATATCGGCAATTTCGAGAATGCCCGCTTTGATGGCTTGAATATCATCGCCAAGGCCGGGGGCTTCGACCACCAGTGTGGTGTGGGCGAGCCGGGCAACATCCACTTCGCTTTGACCTGCGCCGACGGTTTCAATGATGATGACTTCATAACCAGCGGCATCAAAGACCTGTGCCATGTTCGCGGTGGATTGCGCGAGACCGCCGAGCGATCCACGGGTGGCCATGGAGCGAATGAAAACGCCGGGGTCACCGGAGAGATCGCGCATGCGCACGCGGTCACCAAGGACCGCGCCGCCCGTGAACGGGCTGGATGGATCCACGGCAATGACAGCCACCCGCTTCTGCGCCGTTTTGCGATAATGCAGCGCCAGTTGATTCACCAGCGAAGATTTGCCCGTGCCGGGGGAACCCGTTACGCCAATGAGGTGGGCCTTGCCGGTATGAGGGAATAATTCGATCAATGCGGCACGGCTTTCAGGCGCGTCATTTTCCACCTGTGTGAGCAGGCGCGAGAGCGCGAGTCGTTCGCCGTTGAGGACTGCCTGTGAGTAGGTCATGGAGTGGTTTCGAAATAAGTGAAGAGATGATCGACACAATCAAAGATGAACGGGGATGAAAACCTTTCAGTATCTCCGTTCATCTTGGGTTTGTTTCAGCGAAAAAATACACAGAGCCTTTGCTCTGTGTATGTGTGAACAGGTTACCCTGCCACCGCCAGTTTGACATCCCGGATAATGTCTTCAGTGGATGCGCCGGGGCCATAAACACCTGTTACGCCCATTTCTTTTAAGCGATGCAGGTCTTCATCGGGGATGATGCCTCCGACGAAGATCTTTACGTGAGACTGGCCGTTCATTTTCAACAGTTCCAACAAACGCGGTGTGAGTGCCATGTGGGCACCGGAAAGGATGGAGAGGCCAACCACATCCACATCTTCTTGAAGAGCGGCTTCGGCGATCATTTCCGGGGTTTGGCGCAGGCCGGTGTAGATCACTTCCATACCGGCATCACGCAGGGCACGCGCCACCACCTTTGCGCCGCGGTCATGTCCATCCAGACCGGGCTTGGCAACCAACACACGGATTTTCTTTTCGGTCATAGTTCCTCCGAGGGAATGATGAGTGAAATTATACTATGTATCACAAGCGCAGTTATTAGGGAGTGGCTAATTTCGTGGGCTTGCCAACCAAAGATTTAACCACAGAGCGCACAGAGAACACGGAGAAAACCTTTTGAAAATCTCTGTGAACTCCGTGATCTCTGTGGTGGAAGAGTCGTTAGCCCTTCCTTTTAGCCACTCCCAGTTATTACCTGATGACAGGCAGTGCCTGATGAGTTGC
>DAOQID010000035.1:0-4082 GCA_035339375.1 Anaerolineales bacterium
AAAGATGAAACAAACACGCAACATTTTATTAACCCTCGGCTTGATCCTGGCGATTGCATTATCCGCCTGCGGATCGCCCGCCCCAACGGCTGCCCCTGCCACTGAAGCACCTGTTGCAACTGAGGCACCAGCCACCGAGGCCCCAACCGAAGCACCTACCGAAGCTCCTGCTGCCGCACCCGCCAACCCCAACCTGATTCTAGCTACCACCACCTCCACTCAGGATTCAGGGTTGCTGGATGTGCTCGTACCCATGTTTGAAGAGCAGACCGGCTACACCGTACAGACTGTTGCAGTCGGCACAGGTGAAGCCCTCAAGATGGGCGAAGAAGGCAATGCCGATGTACTGCTCGTCCATGCCCCCTCCTCCGAAGTAACTTTCATGGATGGCGGCTTCGGCAAAGATCGCATGCTCGTCATGCACAATGATTACATCATTGTCGGCCCCGCCGCCGACCCTGCTGGAATCAAAGGCCTCGGCCCCAAGGATGCTTTTGTTGCCATCTACAACGCTGGGGCGCCTTTTGTCTCCCGCGGCGATGACTCTGGCACACACAAAAAGGAAGTTAGTTTCTGGAGCAAAGCCGAACTCGATCCACGCACTGAAAAGCCCGCCTGGTTCATCGAAACAGGTCAAGGCATGGGCGCTTCGCTTACGGTCGCTTCCGAAAAGGGTGCATACATCCTTACTGACCGCGCCACCTACCTCTCCAACAAGGCCAACCTCCAACTTGAAATTTTGCTCGAAGGCAACAATGCCCTGTTGAACGTTTACCACGTCATCACGGTCAACCCCGATAAATGGACGGCGGTCAACTATGACGGTGCCATGGCCTTTGCCAAATTCATCACCGACCCCGCCACACAGGCGGTTATTGCCGAGTTCGGCAAGGAAAAATTCGGCCAGCCGCTTTTCTACCCCGATGCAGATAAAACTGATGCCGATTTGGGGCTATAATTTGCAATCGCTAAATAAATAAAGTAGACAGGTAAACGGGCACAAAATCCTGTTTACCTGTCTACTTGTTTACCCGCCCCTCACCCATGTCTGAAATCTTCGAAATCACCGCCCTCTCTCTGCAAGTCTCAACCATTGCCACGTTCGTCAGCCTGCTGATCGGCCTGCCGTTGGGTACATGGCTGGCGCTCGGCAATTTTCGCGGACGGGCTTTCATCCTCAGCATTGTCAACACGGGCATGGCATTACCGCCTGTTGTGGTGGGCCTTGTTGTGGCGATGACCCTCTGGCGCAGCGGCCCGTTGGGAAGCCTGCGGCTCATTTACACACCGTGGGCCATTGTCATCGCCCAAACGATCATTTCCGCACCTGTGGTCATTGGGTTGACGGCGGCTGCACTGGCGGCGCTTGATCCGCGTTTGCAGCAACAACTTTTGGGGTTGGGAGCCTCACGCCTGCAAATGATCTGGCATCTTTGGCGGGAGGCACGTTTGCCGCTTTTGGCCGCGCTCATGGCGGGTTTCGGTTCTGTCATTTCAGAAGTCGGCGCATCCATGATGGTCGGCGGAAATATCCGCGGGCAGACTCGGGTGCTGACAACCGCCATTGTCCTTGAAACCAGCAAAGGGGAATTCGAGCGCGCACTGGCATTGAGCGCCTTGTTACTCATCATCACCTACCTAATCAACCTTGCCCTGACCTGGGTACAACAAAAGGGGCAGAGACGATGAGCGAAACAAAAACGACAAATCTCATTGAGATCAGAGCCCTGCGAGTTCAGCGCAACCAACGCGATGCACTCCATGTTGCGTCATTGGATATTCCGCGCGGCGAAACACTGGCGATCGTTGGCCCCAATGGTTCTGGGAAAAGTACGTTGTTGTTGACCCTCGCACATTTACTGAGACCCGCCAGCGGCGATGTGAAATACGGCGGCAAATCCCTGCGCGAATGGAATGATTTGGAATATCGCAGAAAGATCGCTTTTGTTTTCCAAGATCCGCTTTTGATGGATATGTCGGTGGAGGAAAACGTGGCTCTTGGTTTGAAATTCCGCGGCATGGATAAACCTGAATCGCAGATGCGTTCAGAAAAATGGATGAGATCCATGGGGGTGGATTCTCTGTCGAAGCGACGGGCAGGCCAATTGTCAGGGGGTGAAGCGCAGAGGGTGAGTCTGGCACGGGCTTTTGTCCTCGATCCTGAATTGCTGTTGATGGACGAACCGTTCTCGGCGGTTGATCCACAAACACGGGCGCAGTTATTACAGGACCTTTCCACACTGCTGTCACACGACCATCGCACCACCATCATTGTTACGCACAACCTCAAAGAAGCCGCACAAATGGGCGACCGCGTGGCTGTGATCATCAATGGCGAATTGAAACAGGTGGGAACACCACAGGAAGTAAAAAACTCCCCTGCTGATGAAAGCGTGGAGAGGTTTTTGAAAGAACTGTAGAAATGTCATCCCCTTTTTAACGGCATACACCGCGTTCTCACGCGGTGCAGCCAATAGACCAACTCAGAGGGAGGAGAGAGTTTGGAAGAGCAATTTGCGATTGCTCAATTACACAGGGTCAAGATCAGGATTCGTGCCACACAGGGCGCAGGTTGCCTTATCGATCAGGTTACATTCGATCGCGTTTGAGCAGCGGTGGGCTACAATGCGCGGCAACTGTTCAGGCAGATGTTCAGCTGGGTACACAACTTCGTTCTCGATCGCAACTTCGTGCCCAACATGTTCGCAGTATTTGATTTTTTCAACTTGCCAAATCTTTTCTGCCATATCTGCCTCCGTTCTCTGATGAACCCAGTTTAAAACAAAAACGCCTGCCATGCCAGTGACAGGCGTCACAAACTCCCATGACAAAACACCTATTGTGGATGTGATATGTCCTTATTTTTTTGTAAGGCGATAGACATTGCCCGAATCACTTGCGAAGTAGATTTCGCCAAATTCATCCTGTCCAAAAGTGGTGATGGTTTCACCCGCTTCAAACAGGACCTGAGACTGCCACTGACCATTGGACAGAATCAGCCCCCAGATCTTTCCTGTGCAATAATCGCCATACAGATAAATGCCATTCCACTCGGTCATGGCGCCGCGATAGACATACCCGCCCGTAACAGAGCACCCGCCTTCGTTATGGCTATATTCCGCCGCGGGGAGCAACATGCCAGGCTGAGCCACCCCATCGTATCCGTAACTGCCTTCCATTACAGACCAGCCGAAATTTGCGCCACCCGCCGACCCAGCGGGGAGATAATCAATTTCCTCCCAATCGCCCTGCCCCACATCGCCGATCCATAGATCGCCAGTGACACGGTCAAAGGAAATACGCCAGGGATTGCGCAAGCCGTATGCCCAAACCTCATTGCCAAAAGGGTTATCCGCAGGAATGCTGTAGTTATTGGGGTTATTCAGGTCGCTGATATCGATTCGCAAGATCTTCCCAAGCAGGGAATTGGTGTTCTGTCCATTCTTGTGCGGATCGCCCGCCAGCCCGCCATCGCCCAATGCGATATAGAGATAGCCATCGGGGCCGATCGCCAACGCCCCGCCATTGTGATTTGGGTAGGGCTGTTCGACATGCAGGAGATCTTTTTCGCTCAACGGGTTTGCCACTTGATCCCACAAAACACGAGAGATGACCGTGTTGCCGTTATTATCGGTATAGTTGACGAACAATACCCCAGAGTTATTCGGCACAAAAGCAAGACCCAACAGCCCCTGCTCATTCGACTCATCGCCTACGCGGTCGGAAATATCCAGAAAAGGCTGGTCAAGCAGTTGCCCGTTTTCATATACACGGATGACGCCATATTTTTCGACAATGAACAGCCTGCCCGTACCATCATGAGCCGATTGGATATCGACTGGGCGGCTGAGACCACTGGCGATGAGGGTCCATTGATAGTTGTCAGTATTGGGAAAAGTATTGACATTGGCCGCGGTCACTTCAGTAGGTGAAATGACTGGAGGCTCAGTGGCAGAGTCAACGGTAGGGGGAGATTCTGTTTGTGGGGGCGCAGCAATTGTCGGCGCGGCTTGAGGCGTAATCGTCGCTACAACAGACTCTGCCAATCCCCCACAGGCAAGGATTGGCAGAGTTAATAGAAT
>DAOQID010000035.1:4182-29477 GCA_035339375.1 Anaerolineales bacterium
TTTCTTTTCTGTCATTGTGTCTCCTTTTCTGAGTAGTGCAATTATACATCCTCAGGCTGTGTGGATTTTGAGGACACTTGATATACGGATTTTGGTCTAAAAAGAGGTAATATTTTTTGTGCGCGGGTTGTCAATTATTTGTGACAAAAACTAACTACTTTGGAGGCTCCCCATGGAGATGTTAATTGATTTTCCCGGCGGTTTACGAGTGGACGCTCATTTTCGAGGCCATACCATAGCAACAGACCAGCCGCCCGCCGATTCTGCGCCAATGCCATTTGAAGTGTTTCTTGCTTCGATCGGGACCTGTGCAGGGATCTATGTACTCGGCTTTTGCCGCCAGCGCAATCTGCCCACCGATGGGATTCACATCATTCAGCGCAACCACGCCAACCCAATGAATGGGATGGTGAGCGAAATTGATCTTGAAATTCAGGTCCCCCCTTCCTTCCCTGCGCAATATTACGATGCACTCGTACGCTCGGCGGAATTATGCAAGGTAAAAAAGACCCTGGAAAACCCACCCACGTTCAATGTAATGACCAAAGTGCTTGAACCGGCTTAATGCCAAACCACAGCACAAAGGATGCGGGCACGGTACTCCCGTGCCCGCCTTGATTCAAGGGTAAAATTCACGCCATGCCCTATTTGATTGATGGACATAACCTGATTCCAAAAGTGGGATTAAGACTCGATTCATCTGACGATGAAGTAAAGTTGACACGTCTGCTGCAAAACTTTGCACGCCTGAAACGCGAAACCGTGGAAGTGTATTTCGATGGCGCCCCACCCGGGCAGGCGGGAACTCGCAAGCTCAGCGGAATCACAGCGCATTTTGTCCGAGCCGGTCAAACGGCCGATAGCGCCATCCGTGCCCGTTTGAAAAATATGGGGAAAACCGCAAAACAATGGACCGTGGTCTCCTCTGACAGAGAAGTGCAAAGTGCCGCACAAACCGCCCGGGCCCAATTTACCTCATCTGAATCTTTTTCCAAATTGGTGGAACAGGTTATCAACTCCGCCCCGCCAGGCGCGACGGATGAACGCCTTTCAGCCGCTGAAGTGGATGAGTGGCTCGAAATCTTCCAGGACAAAAGTACTAAATAGGACAAAGTCGCTCCACTTTCTAATCTTAGATTAATGTTATTTGGACAATTCGGGTGTATATTCTAGCCATCGACACCTGCCCTCCCTTTTACTGGTATCTAGGTGTCCCCCGCCGCTTGATTTGCATGTCCCCCCCATGCTGATGAGCGGCGGGACCCTTTAAAAGACAAATCGGTGACAGATGATCATCTGTCACCGATTTTCTTGTCAGTAGTTTCTACTCTCTGTGCCGTGCCTCGCGCATTCGCAGAACCATCGAGCGCAACTTCCCCAAACCGAACAAATTCAAAATCGCAGAGACGAAAAGATTCATCCGTGCCAAGGCCGTTGGCGGGTGGATGAAAAAAGCGCGTACCCACGCGGACAGTGCGGCGGCAGGCTGACCGCCATCCAGTAGATAGCGTGCGTTCACGCGATGTGCCGAGGCACGGGAACGACGCTCCACTTTTGAAAGGACAGGTGCAAGATTCTTGTCCTGTGCCACGGCTTCCAAAATACGAAAGGCTTCGCGTCCAAATTCAGCGGCTTTGGCACGGTTCTTTGCTTCGGCATGATAACGCGCCGCAGCCCAGGTTTGATCGGCGTGTAAGATTTTTCCATGCTGGGCAAGTTGGATCCAGAGAAAATGATCGAGTAGAAAATGGAAAGTGGAATCAAGTCCACCCGTTTTTTGCAGGGCAGAGCGGCGCATGAAAACGGCAGGCTGACCGATGATCTGAAAGCAAAGCAGGTCTTCCAAGGTCAATTGCTTGTACGTCAGCGTATTGAAGGTTTTCCCGTGCTCATCCACAGCAAGCATATTTCCATAAACCAGCACCATCTCGGGGTTGGCTTCAAACATTTTCACCGCCGCGCTCACTGCCCCGGGTAAATAATAATCATCTGAATTCAACCAGGCGATGATCTCACCCGTTGCACGTGCAAACCCTTTGTTGATCGCCTCCGCCTGCCCACCGTCTTTTTCTGAAACCCAATACGCCAATCGGTCGGAATATTTTTTGATGATCTCCACGCTTGCATCTTTCGAAGCGCCATCAACGACGATGTATTCAATCGGAGCATGATCCTGATTCAGCACGGAAAGAAGCGTCTGCTCAAGATAAGCGGCTTGATTGTAGGAAGGAGTGATGATGGAAACGAGGGTCATTTTCGCAAATCAAACAACACATACCCCTCACCCTGCGCGGCAATGGGATATTGCGACAAAATCTTTTTCAACTCGGGCTGTTTATCAAACTGTCCCTGTGCGGTCACAAGAAAATATTCCTTGCCTGCAGTGAGGTCTGCGAAGTTGCCAGCCACATCGGTGTTTCCGCCGCGCGCCTCGCTCAAGCCCGTACTCAACGGCCACAGGCTCACCTTGCGCCAGCCAAACAGCATCAAACGATAGCCATAATCTTGCGTGAGTGCAATGACATCGGTGTTTGCAGGGATCGCATCGCCAACCTGTTTCCAAAAAGCAGGTTCATGATGGAAATCTTCCGCGATCAAAACTGAACGCGCCACCCAGGATTGATACCCGATCACAACGACGATCAACGCGATGACACCCACGCGTCCCACCTGACCTTGACCTGCCACGCTTTCAATCAGCGGATTCAGCGCCGACGCCAAACCAAGCGCAATGATGGGAATCAGTTGAATATGATAATAGCTGTGCGTGTACATCTGGAACGGCAGGGTCAACCCGTAAAGCACATACCCCACCCACAAGCTGACCAACAACCACCGCAAACGCGGAGTTGCGATCAACGCCCCTGCCAGGCTGAGAAAGATCATCGTCAACCCAAAAATGCTGCCGACAAACGCCAGCCACTTGGAATAAAAATCTGCACTGGTGATGAGTTTGATGAGCGTGACCGTCCATGCGAAAAAGTATTCAGTAGAGCGGCCCTGATTAAGCAAAATGTAAAAAAGGAAGGCTGGCACAACCATGATCGCAGCCATCACCCAGACTTGCTTCGACTTCCAAAAATCCTTTTTGAGGGTGAATAAAACCAGTGAAATCGCAGCAGCACCCACAAAAAAAGCGATGACAATTTTGACGAATGTGGCAAATCCAAAGAAAACACCTGTGAGGATGGCCCACTTCCAAGTCTGTTCTTCGGACCAGCGATAGAGGAAATAGATCCCTGCCACAAATGCCGCCGTCATGAGCGGATCGGGTTGAAAGGAGCGGCTGGCTTGCACCGAAAACGGCAGGACAAAATAAAAAGCAATCGCAACCACCGCCGCCCACGGAGAAACCGCACGGCGCATCAAGTCAAACAAGGCAATGCCCGCCGCCAGCCAGAAGAGACTCTCCCAGATACGTGCAGCGATGAAATTCTCTCCGCCAGTGACGAGAAACGTCACCGCCACAATGGATTCGATCACGGGCGGTTCGTACTGCCCAACCGAGCGGGCGAAGGAAGATGCCAATTCTTTTTGCTCTGCAGTGGCAGATGGCAGCATGGAATAATAAATATCCCGCGCCACCAGTGAATTGCGGAGCTGACGTGAGGGCTGAAAATCCAGCGGCGGATCGGTGAGGTCGAGGAGGCGGAGGACTCCGCCCAGGGCGAGGAGAATGATAAAGGCGATGAACCAGTTTGCGGGTCGGGTGGGAGGCGTCATTTTCAAAGGAGGAAGGGTGAATGATGCAGGATGAATTTCATGGAGGGGATCAATCGCAAATCAAAACAAGGAGTTGTAATCCACTTTGGGGAAGATGGTCAGTTTGCCGCCGACGGTCGCATCCAGCACTTCGCGGCCTGCTTTTCGATAGGCTTCACGCGCAAAGGTGTAGCCGATTTCGGAGGTGTCGAGATCGGGAAGCTGCCATTTGAAACCTTTGGCGAAGTAGTTCGGCGAAAAATGATTCGGGTCATCGCCCTCAGAAACGACGGTTTTGTTCGCGTCACCTTTCGAGGCGAAGTTGTGATCCACACCGATGAGAATGACCTTTTCGAAGCCCATGTGAAAAGCCAGTTGCAGCGCAAAATTGGTGACGGTTGCGCCCTCCCACACCCGTCTGCGCACATCAGGGGTAAAACGCGGACCTGTGTACGTGGTGTAAAGAAACGTTGGAATGTTTGCAAGTTGCAGGTTTTTGGAAAAGTGACGATGCGAACGCCATGCAAGAAATTTCGGCATGGGCAGCGCGAGGATATCGTCGCTGAATTGCTCAATGACCAGGTCGTTGATGGAGCAAAAATACGTGGTGTGGAATCCGAGCTCGGGGAACAGCAGATAAATGCGATTCATACCGAAGGTGAATTCGTTCTTCAATTTGGTGAGGTCGGTCTGTTTCAGGCTGGGACCGTTGCCAATGATGAAGGCGCGCTGGCCTTTGTGAATATCCTTGAGCGCGGCCAGGCGGCGGATGCTTTCGCGCCGCCACGGATGCAGGTACGCGTCGGGCAATTGCGGGATGCGGCGGACGGCATCGTAGGCGTCGCGCACGACATTGAAAGTCGATTCAGGGAAAAGCGATTTTATCGTCTGTTTCATTGATGAGAAAATTCCTTGCGAGATGAGACCAGCGCCATAAGGGTGACAAAATTCAACGCTGCAAAAAGAATGTCAACAAGACCGATCTGATCGAAGATGGTCAAAACGATATTTAGAGTCAGGGCCATCACTGCAAACCAGTACACGGCCTGAGTATTTCTATTGATGTACAAACCACAAACCAGCATGACAGCGGCATCGACAAACATCAAAACCGCATACAAATTGTAAATGGGATTGGCATGGGCACGTGAAAACGACGCTCCACCAAAAACAGCCAGCACAAAGGCAGTGACAAAGAACAGAGAACCCACAGTTTTTATATTTTTCATGGCTTCGAAAGATAGTGTTTGCGAATGGGGATCAGGCTCAAGAGAATGAACAGGTCGAGCAAAAATATGCCGAGAAAAAACAGATCCAGAATGTTCAGCAGGGTCAAAAGCAGATTAATGCCAATCACGACCATGGCAAGATAATAGGCCCAACTTTCGTTCTTTGCAAGCTGCCACCCGCTGACGAACATCATCACCGAATTGGCAAAGACAAAAAGTGACACGATATCCGCCGAGGTCAGGTTCTTGTTGACGACTGCCATATCATAATAAATGTAAACCACATAACCAAGCCAGAGCGCCGCATTGATAAAGAACAGAATCCGCACAAGCGTTTTTCGCGATGCGGGAACATAGGCGCGATCGGTCAGGAATTTTGTTTTTCGTGTTCGTCTTTTCATCGGTGCGATACCTGTTTTTGCAAAGGCTCGAAGAGGAAAGAAGAAGGAATCTTCGTGCGTTCACTGCCTTTGCACAGTTGCTTTATTCCGTGCTCAATCTCGCTGTTGCGCCGCCATCCACCACCAATGCCTGACCTGTCATAAAAGACGACTGCTGGTTATCCGCGAGGAAGTAAATGGCATGGGCGATCTCTTCAGGCGTACCCACCCGCCCGTTGACCGTTTTGCGGGCGAGGTTATCAAGCCTGTCCTGCACATCACCCTGACCGACATGCCCGCGCCCGAGGCCAGCCCGCAGCATGGGCGTATCCACCGCACCAGGCAGAATGGCATTGGCTCGGATATTATCGGGCGCAAATTCGATCGCCATTGCACGAGTCAACGCGAGCAAGCCGCCCTTCGAAGCTGCATAGGCGGCAATATTGGCCGAAGTCTGAATCGCATGGACCGAGGAAACATTCACCACCGCCGCCCCACCGCGCGCCTTCAACAACGGATGCGCAAGTTTAACGCCGAGAAAAACCGAGCGCAGGTTTGCATTCATCACTGCATCCCACTCTTCAACGGTGGTCTCCACCAGCGGCTTCGCAACCTGCATCGCGGCATTGTTCACCAGCGCATCAAGCGAATCCGTCACAGCACTGACCTTTTCAAAAATGGCCTGCATATCCTCCGGGCGGGAGATATCCGAACGCACGAAAAGGCCGTTGGCTGGAAAACCTTCGCCGAAATCCGATCGGTCAATGCCGACCACATGCCAGCCTTTTTCAAAGAACAGATTGACAGTTGCACGGCCAATTCCACCTGCCGCGCCGGTAATGAGAACGAATTTTTGTGTGTCCATTTTTTATTCCAAATTCAATCGAAAGAGTAAACAACCATCCACGGAAGTATCCACGTGGTAATTCTCAGCCACGAAATTGAAAATCTCTTCCATGCCAGGCTGAAAATACATCTTCTTTTTGACTCCCGGCTTCGAGAATTGATCCTCCCGCGTAGCAGGGTCCAGCGACGGAATCGCATCCACCGCCCGCGAACAATCCACGATCATTTCTGGCCGACGACTGGTCAGGCCTTCGATGTAACTTGTCTCAGCCCCGGGCGGGAGTGTCCCCTCAAGAAACAGCGGATAGTAGACATATTTCACAGGCGAGGCACGTCCAGCCATAAAATTCAGAGTCGTTTCAGGATACCACGTTAATACGAGGTCGTCCTGCTGTGTGTTCGCCCGAATCGCATCCACAAGCGGATCAGAATATTCAAGGCTTTGCCCTGAAAACGATCTTGAAACCGTCTCACCATATCTTTTTATAGACGGAGTGGAAAACAGCAGCAACCCCACGATAAAAAACAACACCATCCCGTCATACAAAAAAGATGTACGGACACCCGTAGTGAGGGCGGTCAGTGATTTTGGCAGACTAAAGCCTGTGCCGCTTGTAAAAAGTGCCGCACCATAAACCGCAACCGCCAGCGCCCAACTAATATAGTAATGCGAAAAATTCCTGCCTGAAAGATTGCTCAAAAGAATTTCGAACGGGAACCATGTGAACAGGAACCAATCCACCAGCGTGAGCGGATTGCGATGAAGCGCCTTGCGAAGCACGTGATATCCATTTACCACATACCCAAAAGCAGCCACCCACCCCACCCACAACATGCCATACCGACCGAAACCGCCGAAGATATCCAACCATTCCCTGCTTTTGGCCGAGGCATACGAAAAATTGAAAATGATCGAAGCGAAGATCATCTCCCATGCCGCGCCATGGATCTGGAAAAACAAAACCCACAGCAAAAGAGGAGCGGCGAAGCCAGCAAGAACAAATAGAAGTCGTATAAAAAGACTTTTGAACCACTGAGTCACGGAGACGCCGAGGAAAAAGCCATTAAATCTCCGTGACTCAGTGTCTCTGTGGTTAGGGTTCGGGGTTTTTGCAAGATTTCCAACAAAACCCGCAAGCGCAATTGCAATCAAAACCGCAAACAACCCGCCGATATTATTGGCACGAAAAGAAAAGCTGATGCCGAACAGCAACCCGATCCCAAAATATTTCCAACCCTTGTTTTCATCCACAACAAAAAATAAATACACAGCCAGCGCGTTGAACAGCAGGGCATATTCCTCGGTGTAATTTCCGTAGCCAAGCACGATCCGCAGGCCGAGTGCGGCAAGCGTGATCCCAAAAACCGCCGCACCATGCTGCCATTGTTTCAAAATAGTTTTATATAAAATGGAAAGCCATGTAAAAACAAAGACAAACTCCACGCCCCACACACCCCAACGAGAACCCTGCCCCAGAAACAAGCCCAACGCATTGATATAAAAAATGGCTGGGCCTTTTGAATCCCAAAAATCAACGTAGGGAATTTTCCCGCTTATTATCTGGCTACCCGCATACAGAAAAAAACCACCATCCCTGGCTGGTTTGTCAAAAAGCGGATTCCCCAGATCGAGAACCAACGCGGCCAGCAGAAAGATAAAAAGATACGGAAGCGCAGAGCGGAGCTTGGACATGAAGAACTCAGCCCTTGTATTCGAGTCCCAGCCCTGTCACCAGATTTTTGATCGTGTTCCAATGGATCCGCTCCCAGGCCGTGGGGCTTGAGTTGGAATTGTGCGGCGCAAGCATGACATTATCCATCTTCAACAGCGGACTATCCTTGGGCAGCGGCTCATACTCGAAGACATCCAGCGCCGCGCCTCCAACCTGACCTGAACGGAGTGCTGCGATAAGGGCAGGCTCCTCCACGATGGGACCGCGGGCGGTGTTGATAAGAACGGCGGTGTTCTTCATCAGCGAAAGTGTTTTTGCATTGATGAGGTGATGAGATGTGGGGTTGAGATCACAGTTGACCGAAACAAAATCAGAATTGGAAAGCAGAGAGTGGAGGTCGGTCATTTCGATCCCCGATTCATTGACGAAGACATGGTCAACATCCACAATGTCGGTGCCGAGAACTTTCATACCGAAGGCTTTGGCGCGGCGGGTGACCGCCTTGCCGATATTCCCAATGCCGATAATTCCCAGTGTAAGCTCGCTCAGTGCCTTGCCTGGGATCTTTTCCCACTTGCCGTTTTTCATTTCCCTGTCCATCCACGGGCCTCTGCGGGCAAAGGCCAGCATGTACCCCAGAACCGTATCGGCTACGGGGGTGGTGAAGGCATTCGGCGTTCGGGAGAGAATGACATTGAAACGGGAGCAGGCTTCGGCGTCGATGGAATCGACCCCAGTCCCCCATTTGGAGATCACTTTCAAACGCGGGGAACAGGCTTCGATGACGCGCGCTGTGTAACGGTCATCGCCGCAAACGGCGCCGTCAAACTGGCCTGCATATTTGAGCAGGTCGGCTTCTTCCATTCTTTCTTCCACATCGGGTACGATCAGGTCAAGATCATACTTCTCAAATTCGGGTCGAAAACGTTCGAGAAACGGAAGCATGTAAGGGGCGGTGAGAAGGACTGTTTTTTTCATTCATCAATTTCCATTTGCGCATGGGTTTTTTATTTCGCTGAAATCGTACAACTTTGGCACGGGCGAAAAATAACTGACATCTTCGAGAATATCATATTTCCCGCCGAAGTAGGCATTGAAGACCACGCGGAAAATATTGACGGGAGTGATGGTGGGATAAAGCACATCTTCATGACCTGGCATGAGAATGGCTGTGAAGTTGCGCATGCGTTTGTCTTTGGGCTGCAACCACGGACCATGATCGCTTTGAATGATGATGATCGGCGGCGTATCGGAATTCGCAAGGATGGTATCCACGGCTTCGAGCATGTTCTTGTTGAGATATTGCAATTGATTCACATATCCCTTCTGGTACATATCGGCGGGATACATGCGCTGGTCGTTCCAAAAATCGGGCGGATAGGTGGGGTTACCTTCGGGGTCGAACACGAACGGCGGATGCGGCGAGATCAGGTGCATGTATGCAAAGGTGGGCTGTGGCATGGCTGTGATCTCATCCATGCTGTTGAAGATGTAGTTAAATCGGTCGCGGAAGCTCACGCCCATCAGGTAATCGGGGTCCACCCAGCCGAGGTCCTGTGCGTATCGTGCAAGAGTGGTTCGCAGGAACAAGCCTTCGAATTCATTCATCCCCGAAGAAGCAGGCGGCGGACTCATAAAATGGTCCACATCGGTGATCTCCAACCAGGCAAAGCCAGATGCAAAGTTAATGGTTTCGTACCCAAGGGTTTCAAAGTTGTAGCGAACCGCATTGTGTTTGAGCGCATCCCACAACACGCGGCGCGCTGTGCTATCGGGGGTAAAGGTTTCATCCAATCCCTGCAAATATGCCATGTTAAGCGAGGACCCCAGCGAAATCTCAGTGCGGACGTAATTGCTCTGACTGCACGAGGCGATATAAAATCCGCGGTCCACCAGTTGGTTTTCAAAATCGCTGTTATCAAACCCATAGGCGGCGTACAACAAGTCAGAGCGGCCGTAGGAATCGAGCAAAAAGAAATACACATCAGGCGGATTCTCGGGCAGGGTCAGGTCTTCCTGAATGGGAGCCTTCTCCAAAGCCACCCGATGAACCTTGCCCATGCCATTCGAAAAATCAATTTGCGCCGTAGCCATGATGACCAAAGCCAGAGCAACCGTGTTCAAATTCGCCGCCGCAGAGACAAAGGTCCACTTTGGGCGGGTGGCCCAAAAGACAGCCAGAACCAAAAGGATCGCCCAAACCACGGCCAGCCATTGGGCATACCCAGCATCGGGCCATTTTTCATCCACGGCGATGTAGGCATGGCCATAGGTAAAGAACAGGGCCAGCAGCAAGGTGGTCAAAAACGCGGCGCGATGCACCTGCCTGCGCAAGATCACCCAGACGACAAAAAACAACAAACCGCCGAACGCCACAGAAACCAACAGCGGACGTATTCCCGTATTCGATTGCACCTGCCCCGCATTCGAAGAAAGCAAAGCCAGAACAGGGTACGCGCTGATCACGATCGGATACCACGGCGCGTTGAAGAAACTGCTAAAAAACTTTTTCATTAATAAAGTGACCTCGTTTTTACCACGCAGGGTCACAAAGGAACACAAAGGAAAACCCTTTGTGACCCTTTGTCTCCTTTGTGGTGGATTTTCAGATATTTACTTGCAAATCGTATGCTCGATCACAGATTTCACTTCATCATTCAGCGTTTCTTTTTCCATGAAATCCGTCATGATATTACAGACTTGAAGGCGCAGGAATTTATCCACGGTGACCAATTTGGCTGTGCTGCGCACCTGCTCCACATCACCGAGCACCGCTGAAGCCTGCAGGAAAGGCATCCACTCCAGCGCATCTTCGGGGTAGTGGCCTGCATCCAACGCCTCTTTCAACAAAACAGGGATCTGCTCCCAATCGCCGCGCTGACGTGCCAGATCGGCCTTCTGATAAAAATAGCACCAGCCACGCTCAGGTTCGCTGCCAAATACAACCGCTGGCGGAGTTGGAAACTCGCCTTCGGTTTTTACATTTTCCAAACGCGAGAACGGCGCGATTAACAACAGCCGATGCTGGTCCAGCGGCGACAGCTCAGGCACCTCACCATTGATCATGCGCACACAGCCATTCGACCGCGATTGGATCATCACCAACACATTTCCAAAATCACGCTCCAGATAATTTCCGCGGCGCAGCGGGGTTTCCACACCGCCATTCGTCGCGATCTCCAGCACCACGTCATCGGTCAGCACGGCAGCGGGCAATTTTATCTCAACTGGGTTCGCATCCTGCTTTTCAGGATAATAGATCAAATTCGCAGGACCCCAAATGAAATAATCCTCGCTCAACGGGCTGCCCGGATACGAAGCGATCAACGTCACCCCAGGCTGAAACTGCGGCACACGCCACGCAACCTGCCACCAAAAATCACGCGTCGCCTGCGCCTCATCCACCGCACGGACCGCGTTGCCGTAATGCGTCAGCACCGCAATTGCCACAAAGAATGAAAGCAGCGCAACCCGCGCCGAAATCTTTTCAATGATCGTCACCAAAAGCAGGGCCGCCCCCACCGAAGCGATCAAGGTGTAACGCGAATAATCGGGAAGGGTCACATGTCGGTTGACCAAAATCACAGGCAGGAGTCCGCCCACGATGCTGATCAGACTCAAAATCAGCGCTTCACGACTCAAACTCGGGTCTGCTTCTGCTTCCGATTTACTTTTATCCACCCGATTCATTCCCAACACCATCAGCGCAACCGCAAGTCCCGCCCACCCAAAAGCGGACATGACATCACGCAGCCGCATCGGAAACGCCAGCACATACACGGGCAAACCCCATGCCACCAGCGTCACACTGACCATATCCTGCACCAGATAATTCAACCACCACAACAACGTCAGCGGCGAAGAGGTCAACTGCGAGATCTGCAAACCGATATCTGTGGCCTTGCGTTCAGATTCGAAGAAAAACAACCGCCAGATCAAAAATCCGCCAGCTACCAGCAAAAATGGCAGACTGGCAATGAACCAATTCCCCGCCTTCTGCAGGTAGGAAGCGCCCTGTGTCCGCCACATCAAAATAAAGATACAACCGAAGCGAAAAGCCTCCATGCCGATGAAATATTCCATCTGGCTCAAATAGCCCCAGCCAGCCAAAATGGAAGCCGCCATAAAAAAGAAACGCGGAAACCGCTCGACCGTCAAAAGCGACTTAATGGTCAAGGCCACCGACAGGGCTGCCAGGAACAACCCCAAAATATGCGATTGATAATCAATGGCATTGGTCTGTGAGAGGAAGCCAGGATACACCGCAAACAAAAGCGCAGCCGCCAGTGCGGCAAACCGCTTCCACGGCCAAAGCATGCGGAAAGTCCAATACAAGCTCACGCCGCTGAGAAAGCGGAACAGGAAAGCGCTCAGGTGATAATAAAGCGGTTCGAATCCGAACAGCGAGAATAGCGGAATCATCGCCAGCGCCCGCCCGGGGCGGTCACCGCTGAAAATGACATGGAAGAAACTGGGATCTTTCACCCACATGTCGTACATCAGGTACCAGTCATCGTTGAGGTAGCCGAATTTACGCGCCAGCGGCAGATAAGCAATGGCAGAGACCACAAAAATGATCAGCGCACTCAGCCAGAATGGATTGGATTTTTCGTTTTTAGTTTGCATGTGATTTCATGTCGTTGTGAGGGCGGTGATCGTCCGCCCGAAGCAACCTCATGGTCAAAGTGGAGATTGCTTCGCCGCAAAGAGCAATGGCGCGGCTCGCAATGACATTACATTCTCTTTCTCATTAAAAAATCGGTGATCTCGAAATCCAGTTCTTCGTCAATATCCCAGGCTTCATCGGCGTCGATCTCAAACATCAGCGGAGTATCACCGATGCGATGGCGTTTGCGTTCCAAATTCTCGCGGGTGAAAATATACAGGCAGGAATTTTCTTCGTACACGGGCGGCAGGTCTTGCGTTTGAATCAACTCCAGCGGGTTGTGGTTGATGGCACGCCCATCTTGAAAATACAAACGTGTTTGCAGGCGGGTCACTGAAAAAAGGGAATCATTTTTAGGATAATTGGTAAACAGCGACTGAATGGCGCGTGAGACGGTTTGCGGTTTCAACAGCGGATTGGTGGAATGTGTCTGCAAATAAAAATCGGCCTGCACCTGGGCTGTGTCGTGCAGCAAAATTTCGTTCATCGGCATGTCGTCGGCGCGGAGATGCTCGGGACGTTGGATCAGTTTTACGGTTGGAAAGAGGCGGCGCACTCCCTCCATCACAGGCTCGGAGTCAGTATCCACCATCACTGTTTCGATCTCAGGTACGGCAAGCAGGGTTTCAACGATATGTTGAAAAAGGGGTTTGCCCGCGAGCGGGCGATAATTTTTGCCAGGCACACGCTGGCTGTGGTGTCGCATGGGGACTAGGGCGGCAAGTTTCATGCCCCCTATTTTATACCCATAATGGGCGCTGCGTCTTACAAAGTCAGTGACATCTGCCACTGTGAAATATCTTCGCGCGTCATGCCAACGTGCTCAAAGATAAATCCCATTTCTTCGGGATAGATGGGTGAAACATGCCAGACCTTGTTGGGGAATTTCGCAAAAAGTGAGCGCATCAATACTGCGCTCAGGCCTGCCCCGCGTGAACGGGCCTTGACCAGCACCGACTGGATCGCGATGTCGTTCATCTCAGGGTTGCTGATGAGGCAGTAGGCATCATTGAGGCGGAAGGCGCGCGAAGGCGGCGTGAAATGCATGACCGTTGTGCCCGAAAGCTGCCATGGCAGATCATTCAAGCCATGATATGTGACCATGCGCGCCAGTTCACGAATGTCGATCTCTTCGAGTTCTTCACCCGATTCAATTTTCGGGTTTTCGAGTTTGTACCCCACCAGCCTGCGGATTTTTTGGAAGCCGACTTTTTCATACAACTTCACACCAGCGGTATTCTGCTCAATGACCTCAAGCAGCATTTCTTTTTCACCGCGCTGTTTGGCTTCTTGAATGAGGTTTTGCATGGCCCAGGTGCCTGCGCCGCCACTCCGCGCCGAAGATACGATTCCCATTGCAGCGAGTCGGCTTGTCCAGCCGCGGCGGGCGATGAGAGAAATGCCAACCTCCCCGCCATCTTTGAGGAGTACACGGCTTTCGGTGAGGTCAATACCATCGCGGCGCATCATGGCCAGCAAAACGGGCGGAGTGATGTTGATGGGGACAAAATACCCCTCAAAGCCGCGTGTAAGCAGGTCGGCTAATTGGGGAATGGAAAACTCTGAGGCAGGTTTGAAGGAAAATGAAGGCATGGAGTGAATTACAGATTCTTGCTCATATTCAAGCTGGATACTTCGTAGCCCAGTTTTTCATATAAGCCGCGTGCGACGGTATTGTATCCAAAGACGTGCAGGCCAATCGATTTCAAGCCCATTTCGCGGGCTTTTTCTTCGAGCAGGAGCATGGCTTGTTTGCCGTAGCCCTTCCCGCGGAATTGTTCATCAACCCAGAGTTCGAAGACAAATCCGCTTTTTGTGGGGCGGTCAAAATTGGCGCGCATCCAGATTCGGCCGACAGCCTGATCCTCGTCATACAAGGTGTAGAGATAATGATTCTCGCTTTGCAAACCCTGGGGTAGAAGCCTCATAAATTCACTGCGTGATTTTTCCAACGCTTCTTCTTCGCTCCAATAGCCAGCTTTGACGTTGTCGGCAGCATAGTCTGGAACCACCTGCTCAAGGAACGCATCAAATTCAGTTTGGGTCATGGGGATCAATTTGGACATAAGATGATTATACCGAAAAACATACAGCCACCCTCAAGGTGACTGTATTCCATGTAAATCGCCGATCTTTACAGAAGGCCTGAAAGATTAACCACTGAGACACAGAGAAAACAATTAAGAATTCCGTGTTTCAAAAATGGATTTATTCAATCTTTCCAAGCCATTCGAGGCAGTAATCTGCCACTTCCTCCCAACCACGCGAACCGATCAGAAAATGATCGCGCCCGGCAAATTCCTTGAAATTTGTGACGGCGGGGCCTTTGTATTTTCCGTAATTGGAGCGGTTCAATGAAGCAGGGATGATGTGATCCTTTTCACCTGCCGTGATCAAGAGCGGACGATGCAGGCGGCTGAAATCAATTTTGCCCGCGGCCCCAAGAGATGAGGTGGGAACACCGCGCGATTCAGGGACAACATAACGGTCATAAGCGGCGCGTTGTTCATCCAAAGGCAAAGTATTGACAAAAGCATATTGAAAATGCTCAAAACTCATTCGCACAGGTTGGTTAAGCAAAAATGGATTAATGGCGGGGAAGTTCGCCTTGAGAAATGAGAATTCGGTGGTGAATACGCCCGCCGGTGGTGCAGGATCTATGGCAATGCCAGCCACTGCCAGATCACGTTGAAGCAGCAATTGCACGACCAGGCCACCCATCGAGTGACCGATGATGGCGGGCTTTTCATCCAAACCTTTGATGAAGGTTTCCACGTGGTCAACAATGTGATTGAGCTTTAACTTTGCAAGCGTCGAATCAGGGTGTGCTTTGCGGAGCTCCTCCACAGATTTCTCACGCCCGGGCCAGGCAGGTGCAAAAACACGGTAACCTTTGGCTTCGTAATAAGGAATCCACTTCTCCCAGCAAAGGGAGGTCATAAACATGCCGTGAATCAGAACAATGGTTTTGGATTTCATGGTTCTCCTGTAACAATAAAGCGGGTGAAAAGATAGGGAATAGGGAATAGGGGATAGGGAAGGTTAAGACTACGATTATCCTTTCGAAGATTGATTTACGATATCATCGATAATATAGTCAGGTTCTAATTCTCGAACAACATGGTTTGCCCCTGGCTCGTTTTCACCGCGCCTTGAACGTTTCAAATAAGCAATGTAGCCATTAATGATCCGTAGCAACTCCTCGATCTGGCCTTTCAATTGGCTATATAGTTCATCGGGAATATATTTGAGGTCATGAGCAAGAACAAGGTGTGTATAGGTTTCGGTAAGTGAACCACGGGCTATATAACAAAAACGGATATTTTCCTGATAATAAAATCTGCCATGGCCTTCAGCAATATTCGCGAACACACTCTGTGCAGCACGTCGAATTTGTTGATCTAAATGCCATTTTTCTTCAGGAGGCAAAACAGGCAGGACTTCTCTATAAATGACAAGAGCCAGCGACTTCGCCTTCTTCCAGGCCTCTAAAGTTTCCAAGCCTTGAATGTTATCACCATTCATAGCATTCTCCCGTCTGCCACCACTATTTCCTATTCACTATTCACTATTATACCGAATCGGCTCCACATCCCGTTTTCTTTCATCTTTCATCTTTCTTTCCCTCGCATAATAAAAGGTCTCGCGCAACTGTGGCGTTACCAGGCTTGTTTCGCGGTGACCCATGCGGGTGCCGTGAAATTGCATGTAGCGAAACCAAAAGATGGATGAAATATTTTTCAGCAAAACCCGTTCGCGCGCGGCATGCCATAGGTCACTCAGAATATTGGTTGTGGTGAGGCGCAGAAAGTCGTAAAAGTTGAAATGGGCTTCGGGGTAGATCTTCCGCAAAGCCATTGCTTCGCGGCGGTAGCGGTTATAGACTCCACGGGGTGTTTCGTTGTGAATATGAATAATTTCGGCTTCAGCAGCGTAAGCGATCTTATACCCCTGCCCTTTCGCCCATTTCGCCCACTCCAAATCTTCCAGCCCCGTCAACATCTCATCGTAGGGATGTTGCAGCCACAGGCTTTTACGAATGGCGGCATTGGCATTGTTGCAGAACGCAGTCGTCTGGTCTGCATTACTGTCATCGGGATACCATTGATGAAAAATTTGATGTTCAGAGTATTTCGAGCCTTCGTATCCGCGTTGTTTGCCGTAGGTGAGAGCCACTTTTTCATCTTGAAACGGACGAAGCAAAGTCTCCAGCCAATCGGGATAGACAGGATACACATGCGCGCTGGCCATGACGATGAACTCGCGCTTCGCTTCCTTAACCCCAAAATTGAGCGAGCGTCCGAAAGTGAATTCTTCGGGACGGATTCTCACGATCCGCGTGCCGTATGATTCGGCAATGGCGACGGTTGAGTCTGTGGAGCCTGAATCCACGAGGATGACATCCACATCCTGGATGGTCTGTTGTTTAATGCCTTCGAGCAGCCGTCCGATGTGTTTTTCTTCGTTATAGGCGCGGATGATGATGGAGATCATTGGTAATTGGTAATTGGTAATTGGTAATTGCGGTTTACCAGTTACCGTCCTTTTCGTAGCCCAGCTTCACGAGCAAATCTCCTGCCACTTCTTTGAATATCTGTTTGTGTTCATCTGTAAAGTGTTTTTTCCATTCGCCTGTTTTGCCCGAGCGGAAGGTCGGGGATTTTTTCGGGTTGATGGATGTTTCGAGGGAATCCAGAATCAGTTGTCGGGTGACAGGAAGCGAGACGCGGCTGAGGAGGTGATCCATGATTGAGGTCAGGGTCGCTTCGCGGTTGTGAATCAAATCTTCGAAGTGAATCGTCAGCACTTCTTTTTGGTCGAGCCAGCCGAGATACGGGGCGAAACGGTCTGCAATGTTTGGAAACTCGATGCCCGAATCGGGGCGTCCGAGAATGCTTGCTTTTAGCCTGGCGTTGAAATCGGGGAGCGATTGATAAAAATCGTGGTGGACATGGCGGGTTTCCATATCGGTAACATAGAAAACATGCGAGACCACCACATCACGCGGATCGCGGAAGATGAAGTATGGCGCGAATTTTGGCGAGATGACACGAGTGATGGCTTCGGGACGGGCAAAGAGATGCGCGGATGCAACATCGGCGGGGCGAAGCGAATCAAGCCAGGCGAGCGCTTTTTCAGGTTCGCGTTTTTTTCCGCTTTCGCCTTCGTATTCGGCATAAAAGGAATGTACGCGTTTGGCGTAAGGTGCAATGTTTGAAAAACCAAGCAAAATCTGGTCAAGCAAATGTGTGCCGCTTTTCGGAAAGGAAATGCCGAGCAATACAGGCAGGCTGGCAGGCTGGGATGCAAAACGCAAACGCTGTGCAATTTTTTCAGTTTGGTAGATAATGGAGCGCAGGGAAGATTTCAAAGCCATGCAGGTATTTTACTGCAAGGCGTGCCATTTCCATGTTGACAGGGTTTTATATTCCATGAAACTGACCATCTTCAACACCCCCATCATCAGTCCGCTTCTTCGTTTTTTGAGCAACTCAACCATGCGCCTTGCTGGCTGGCGCGTGGAAGGGAAATTACCCGACCTCCCAAAGTACATCATCATTGGTGCGCCTCACACCTCGAACTGGGATTTTCTCCTGTTTCTGGGGGTCATCTTCCGCCTGAAAGCAGACGTGCGCTACATGGGCAAAGCGGAATTGTTCCGCAGCCCGTTTGGCTGGTTCTTCTACTGGTGCGGCGGCATTCCTGTGGATCGGAAAAAGTCCACTGGGTTGGTGGAGCAAATGGTAGAGGCTTGCAGCAAGTCTGAAAAGTTCATTCTGACCATTGCCCCCGAAGGGACTCGTCATTACGTCAACGAGTGGAAGATGGGTTTTTATCACATCGCCAAATCGGCTGGGATTCCGATCGTGATGGCAAAAGTGGATGGAAAAAACAAGGCCATGCGGGTGGGAGAAATTTTTTATCTTACAGACGATATGGATGCCGACCTGAAAGCGATCAAGGGATTATTTGAGGGGATGACAGGCGTCAACCCTGATAAGAAGAAAAAGAAAAAATACATCACATTGGAAAAATAGTTTTTCCCTCTTTCGTGCTGGATTAATTATTAAGTTCAGGCCATTTCCAATTGTGTATCACTGGTCGGACAATTCAAATCAAATTAGTGATAATTGCGGGAGATTTATTATCATATTCATATGATCGTGACGCTGCAAGGATGGTAGAATTTTGACAGCAATTTAATCTGGCATACAAAGTTCATGTGTCTCAAGAACTTTGATGCGATAGGGATGCTATGAACAGGGACAACGGATTTAAGAGCAGCTATCTATTTCAAACAGCCACCGATATACTATTTGCATTTCATATCCTCAGGTCCATCTTCCACATTTTTCTTTTGACCACCTCTCCATCACGGCATGTCATTGAAGCCGATATCACAAGGTGGATGGAAATGGAACACCCCACACTGTACGAAAAAGGTGTTTTATCCTGGAAAGGCATGGTCTGGCTTCTTTGGAAACATGAAGCCTATCGCAATTTGTTCTATTACCGCATCAAGAAAGATTATCGCATCTTCAGCATGATCATCCTTGAATTAGCCAAATTGATATACAAACCAAGGAACACCCTTTTCATCAGGGCAGACTACATCGGCGAGGGGTTATTTATCCAGCATGGATATGCCACGGGCATATCAGCTCACAGCATTGGGAAAAACTGCTGGATCAATCAACACGTTGTGATCGGATACAGTGACACAGGCAAAGCCCCCACTTTGGGAGACAATGTACGGATCGCCATGGGGGCAAAAGTGTTTGGCGAAATCTCAATTGGTGACAACTCCATAGTGGGTGCAAATGCTGTTGTCGCAAAGAATGTTCCCCCCAATTGCACAGTTGTTGGCGTCCCGGCGCGCATCATCAAACGTGAAGGCAAAAGAGTGGACGAGTCGTTATAAGCACATCCACCAACGGTTATATAAAAATGATCATTGATAGAATCGAAAATTCCCTGCCATATTACACGCTTCACCCGAAATTCAAAGCTGCTTTTGAATACCTGAGTCAGATCGATATTCATTCCATCCCCGTCGGGCGGCATGAAGTGGATGGAGATTCGATCTATGCCCTTGTGCAGGAATACAACACAAAGCTGAAAGAGGATGGCAAATGGGAGGCGCATCGTCGCTACATCGATCTGCAATATGTTGTGCAAGGCGCCGAGGGCATGGGGTATGCCAACATTCATCACCTGAATCAAGGCGAATATGATGCCAGCAAAGATTTCCTTCCGTTGTTTGGGGAAGGTGACCAGGTGTCGTTGAAAAGCGGTTGTTTTGTTTTACTCTTCCCCGAAGATGCGCACATGCCTGGCATGGCAATTGGAGAGCCTGCCTTTGTCAGAAAGATCGTTTTGAAGATCGCGGTGGAATAATAAAATATTCTGCAAACACAAAGAATCAAAAAGTATAGTGTAGCAACTGCAAATTCAAGGAAAACCTGGCAGTTGCTACTCTTTCAACAGAAAATCTCCCCCATTTAACAGTCCATCCAAAATCACCTGCACCGATTCGGAGCGCTTAAGGTCGTTCAGATCAAACGATCTCAAGCGCGTTTGTGTCGTCCGCACCGAGGGCTCAAGAAAATCACCAAATGGAAGCGACGTACGATACAACTGATAATACAGGAACTTTCGCGCATTGCGCTTGAATTCGGATGGCACATCAATCACATCTGCGCTCAAAAATTCTTTCGTCTTTATTCTTACTTCATCCACCGTCTGCGGAAAAAACACCGTCGGGTACTGCGTAAACCGCGCCTTGCCTGCGCACAATACTGCCGCCCCCATGATGGAAGCCTCAAGCCCGATGGTGGAGTTGTAGATCATCACAAATTTGGATTTCTGGATCAGCTCGTAGGAACTCAACGCCTCACGCGGACTTACAAAGACAATATTCGCTTCTTCCTCCACCTTGCGGCTGCTTGCCCAACCCTCAACAGTTTCGCGGCTGGATTTTCTCACCCGCGTTTCGTCAGGGTGCGCGCGGATGACAAACAAGGTATCTCGGTTCTCGCGGGCGATCTCCAAAACCATATCAAGCCAGTCGAACATGTCTTCAAAAACGGTGTTGGCATGGGGCTGGCTGGTATCAAAGATGACATTGGTAAAGACAGGGACGATCTGCTTAAACTGAGCCGCCTTTTTCAGAAAGGATTCGTCAAGTCCCTGCATATCTGCCCAGAATTTAACACCTGCCATCGTAAAATCGCCTTGAAAGCGTCTGGCAAGATAGGCATCCAGTTTGGCATTTTGGGCATCACTCAATTCAAATTCAGCGGGGATGTGAATGGGGTAGGCGGTGGCTTCCCCTTCGGTGAAATAGGCGGTGGCAGGCTGTAACCCAACTTCATGCGTAATGACGCGTAGTCCGCGTTTTTGGGCGATGTATCGAGCCGTTGCTTCGGGGAAGAACTGCCCATTGAAAACCACCACAGCCCGAGGTTGGGTTTGATCGAGAAAGTCAGAAAACTTCTGCGCCACATTCCACGCCGAGAGGATGTACTCGCGCAAAAGATAACGGGTATTTTCGTCATCGCTCAGGTGATGAATACGCAAGACCCAGCGCAACCCAGGCAGGCAAAGCGGGCCAAGGGGAAGTTCCTGAAATGTAAAATGTGATAACTGATCGATATTCAGATCACGAAGGGCATTTTCAAGTTCAAGGTGACGTTGAAACCCGAACCAATTGACGCTTGAAGTTGAAACGTTTGAACGTTCGAACGTTTCAACGTTTTTATACAACGCCTTTGACTGCATCACGCAAGATTTGCACGGCATTTCCTTGTGCGGGTTATCGCGGTTCGTGCCGAGCACACATTTACTCAGCCCTGAATTACAAGCAAAATACGCCACAGGGATTCCCTGCAAGCGCAACGCCCATGTGGTCAACAAATGGAAACCACTGTTCCATGAAAGATCGTCAACGCCAGTGGATGCTTTGAAAAAGACAATGGGCGCACCATTTGGGTGTGGTGCCATACGAGCCACTTTGCGTGCCGCCGATGCGACTTTGATATTGTTAAGCCTGCGGACGAGTCCGCGCTTGATGCGTTGGGTGAAAAATTCTTTCAACATGGATTTTCTCGCCCCCAATCTTATCAGCAAATCATTTGTTACGGCACTATGGAATATGCAGTTGTTGACCGACAAACAGGGGGGAATCCACGGCAAGTTGATTGGCACCCGCAATGGCAATCGGATCCACATCTCCAAACTGGCAGGCAATTCCACCCATAGATTCATATGGCTGAATAACAATATAGGTGGCGGGATGCGCCCGCAATACCCGCTGTGCAGGAAAGGGATTTGCATTTTGCGGAATTTGCAAAGTCATTCCTGTATAAAAAGTTTGAGCAGGGCCGAAGCCGTTCAAGGCAAGCAGGTCGATGGGATCGATATCGAAACGACGTGCAATGCAATAAGGGAATTCCCCTGCCTGCAAAGTGTAGGTCTTTGGGCGCAGGTCAAGGGGGGTGGATGTGTGTGTCAGGCTCGGAAGGATGGTCGGGCTGGGAGTTAGAGTGGGTGTCGGGGAAAATGTCAGCGTGGAAGATGCCTGGGGAACAGGATCAGGCGTTTCGGTCGGAGAAGGAGCGGTGACTGAGGGCAGGGTCACTGCCACAGGCACGGCCATTCTATCGGAGGCAGTTGATGGCGCACGGTTGAACATTCCAGAGAGGGTTTTGATGGAAGGAACTAGGATAAAAAACATCAACAAGGCTGCGGCAGTGATTGTTGCGATCATCCTTTTTGAAACGCGGCGTTGTTTTGCTATTTCCTTTTCCTCTGCTTGAGAGACTTGCTCGAGCATGCGCGGATTGAGAACACGTTCGAGCGCCGTGCCAAGCAAAGCAAACGCAAGGCCTGTAAGCAAAAGCAAAGAGATCGGCGCCAGAACCCAAAAGGGCGAACCATACAATGCATTGCGTGCCAGCCCGTCATAAATGATTCGCCCCCACGATGGATAATTGGATTTGATATTGAACAAACCCAGTGTTGCCTCAAGAAAAATAAAGCCTGGAATTTGGGAGACCAATTGAGGAATTACAACAGGAAGAATGCGCGGCACGAGATAACGTGTAATGATCCTGAAATCGGTTGCGCCATAGGAGCGTGCCATTTCAATGTAGGGCGCCTCCCTGGCCTGTAACAATGCGGAACGAAAGGTTTTGATGGGAGAACCGAAAGCATTCATCATCACCACAAGCCCAAGCACGATCCAGATATTGATTCCAAATAATGCGTAAGCCAGAACTGCGATCATTAATCCTGGCAACACCATATTGATCTCGGTGAGGCGTTGAACGAACTCATCCAGCCAGCCGCCATACCAGACCCCAATGGCGGGTAAAAGCATCGCAACAAGAATGGTAACAAGTGTCCCAAGCAAACCGATAATAAGTGCGAAAGGCATCCCCCACAACAACGGGACAACCAGATCGCGGCGCCAGTAATCTGTGCCTGCCGCGCCATATACCTGCCCAAGCAAAACAAGTTCTGCAGTCAGGTCGCTTTCATCTTCAAAGAGCAGGCTTTTAAGAACCAGTTGATATTGCCCGCTCTGTAAGTGCAATTGCGGTTCGTGTGGTGTTGCAAAGAGAAGGTTAATGGCAGGCGTTGGGTATTGCCCCGACCGAACAAACCACTTTTCCCATTCGGGATTTTGGCGAATCAGTTTTGCAACGCGAATACCTGTCTCAAAATCATAATTCGTAACCGCATTGATGGATTTTGCAACCAAATCAAGATCCCTGCCGTCTGGCGTGATCCACGTCAACGAGATGAAAGGAAACTTTTCAACATACTTCGGCTCAAGATATAAAAAAATATCGCTCGGCGTTTCGCGGTAGGCATAGTCAAAAGTGAATGTTATTGTTTTTTCGACCCAGCCATTTTCCAATGACCGCAGCGATACCTGAGCTCGTGGACTCTTTTCGTTAATGACAAGCGTTGAAAGCCGCGGCATTGAACTGAACAAATTCGTCCAAGCGGGAACAGCCAGCCGTGGCGTGTAACTGCGCCCCGTCACCCGATTTGTGTTGTACTCCATGCCATATTTTTCATAAGGCAACCCGATCACAGCATAAATGGATCCCACCAGCATAATGGAGATGACGGTCAACCCAAACATGGCAGATGGATATCTGCGAAGTTCATGGAAGAAGAGTCTGCTCCGTGCGTCAAAATCATGGAGCGAATCTGCAAACGCCTCCCAAATGAATTTCAACGGTCGCACTGGACCTGTGGCCTGCTTCGGTTTTCTCGAAGTTTTCTCTTTCATCCAGACATTGAATCGGGCCAACCAGTCGGTTCCCTGCATTCTGGTTTTCACCCGCCCCTGCGTCGTATTACGCGATGGCAGCAAATGGATTCGTGGATCAACAAGGGCATAAGCCAGATCCAGAAAAAACACGACCGCGCCAAGCAAATACGCAAAAATGACCACGATCTCGATCACCAGCATCAATTGTCCGGGATCCATGCTTTCGCCCCAGAAATTAGGCAATGCCTCACGAATATACAACCACCCGATTCCAGGCCATTGAAAAACCGCCTCCAAAGCCACGGTCAACTGCCAGAAGCCAATGACGATCGTGGCGAAACTGGTCATCACGTATGGCAGGGAAGGTTTGAGGATGTATTGCCGTTCCAATATCTTGTGCGGAAGTCCTTTTGCCCGTGCAAGGTCAACATAATCCTCTTCAGAATAGAGGATAAAAAAAGTACGCCAGGCATAAACCACCTGAAACAGCATGCTGAAAACAATGGCAGAAACAGGCAACACCATGTGCCTGAAAAGCGTCAATATATATTCAAGCGGGTCTTGCGGAGTGGCGAAATCAAATTTCCCGCCGACTGGAAACCAGCGCAGTTTCACCGCAAACAAAGCGATCAGCAGCATGGCCACAACCCAACTCGGAATGGAAGAGATCGGCGAAAGGAATGTCAACAGCCTGTCAAACCAGCCGCCATAGTTTCGCGCCAGATACAATGACAATGGCATGCCGATCAGAAATATCAGCAAAAATGCGGTTCCGATCAAAAGCAGGGTGTTGGGCAAATATTCCAACACAAGATCCCGTTTTCCAACGGGGTCTGCCAGACTAAATCCTGTTGTTTCGGTCGAGGTTACAGTCAGCTCTCCCCAGTTGAACTGAAGCGCGTTCAATGTCCACCATAAATAACGCGGAAAAAATGGAAGTTCCAATCCAGCATCGTCACGCAGTTTTTTCTCAAGCGCATCCAACTGATGCTGATCTGGGTACCCATCTGACAACCTTGGGATCGTCCCATTTGCAATGCTAATACGGATCACGCGCGCGATCTGGGATTCCAAACTGATCTCAAATGGAGACCGTGCAGGGTCAAGCCCGCGCGGGGAAGGCTGGTTTGCAAGTAAAAGTGTGAGAAAGACTCCCGCAAAGATGGTGGCGAAAATCGTCAGTGCTTTTCCCAGCAAATAACGCAAGGCACTGATCCAGATCCGTACGCGAGGCGGAGATTCCACCAAAGCAGAATTCCCTGCCAAATCCAATTTCGGTCTCATCTAATGGGTTATACGGTACCTCACACCCGTTTTCAACCCACCCCAGTATGGACTTGAACACACTTTATTAGGGGTTTTGTTCTTCAAATCACAGCAGGCAGAAAATATTGTTGTTTTTCATGTTTATTTGACCTATACTGATAGTACCAAAAGGTACAATAAATTCGTTTTCCACCCTGTCATCCTTACAGTTTCAAGGAGGTAAAAATTGGGCAGGAAAAGGTCAAC
>DAOQID010000035.1:29577-31079 GCA_035339375.1 Anaerolineales bacterium
TTTTACAAGCCAACTCAACACATGGGAGATCGCGGGGATATTGATATCAGCGGCATTGGAGATACCGCCAATCCAATTATCTTCACCTATTCCACCAATGGAAATGGTCCGCATGAATGGGACTATAAATATATAAACAAGGAAATAAACCCCAACCCCGCCAGATTTGCAGGGATCATGTTCATTGACTCGGCTGGCCCAGGTGGAACAGATCCTAATAACGGCTTTGACTTGAGCGCTTATAAAACCATACGCTGGGAAGCCAGAAGTGTTCAAGGCCTTGTGGATGTTAAATTTGTCATTGGAGGGGTCACATGGACATGGGATGAGCAAACAAAGGAGCGGGTTGTAGCTCCCTATCCAGATTCGGTGAGATCATCCGTGTTATTGTGCGAACCAACCCTTACCCAGGAATGGCAAAGTTTCGAATATGACATATCAGGATTTCCCCCCGATTCATTTCAACATGTTGTAGGGGTCTTCGGCTGGACAATTGATTGGGGCGACAACAACATCACCTCGATCACCAACCCTGATTCAAGCATTGTCCCTGAAAATCCCAAAACCCTTGTCATTGAAATACGAAATATTTATTACGACAAGGCGATCGTAGAACACCCAGCAACCAGCGATTGCGGGAGCAAATAAATGTCCACTAAATATGTACTGCACACACTTACCCTCATCTGGTTTGTCCTGCTGATATCAGGTTGTGCCAACCCACCCACTGCCACACAAACCAGTCCATCCACCCCCGCACTCCCAAGCGGATGGGAAAAAAAAGTAAGCAATATCATCTGGATCGCCTATAGCCCGCCCAACGCAAACCCCAACAAGGGGATTCAGGCAAGTGCGGAGGATATTCAGGCCGACCTTGAGGTTTTGCACAATGCAGGTTTTACAGGATTAGTCACATACGATTCAAAGGGGGTGATGGGGCGTGACTTCCCCACTCTGGCAAAGGAAACTGGTTTCAAAGGGGTCATTATGGGTATTTGGGACCCCACCAGCGCGGAAGAGATGTCAAATGCACAGGCTGCTTCGAGCAATCCCATTGTGCTTGGGTTTTGTGTGGGCAATGAAGGCCTCGACGTGAGATATGACATGACTGTTCTGTCTTCAACCATTGAAGAACTTCGCAAGACAACAGGCAAACCCGTCACAACAGCCGAACAACTTGATGACTATTACGATGAAAAACTGTTGGAAATAGGTGAATGGGTCTTTCCAAATGCGCACCCATATTTTCACAGCCAGATTGACCCTGTCAACGCTGTCCAGTGGACCGAGGGCGCCTACAAAGATCTGAGCAGCAAAACAGACCGTTTTATTCTCTTCAAGGAAGTGGGACTGCCCACCGAAGGAGATGCTGAAAATAACCTGTCAGAAACAGCACAAGATCAATACTATCAAGGCCTGGAATATACAGATGTGAAATTCGTGTACTTTGAAGCATTTGATCAACCCTGGAAGACAAATCTATCTGTGGAGCCACATTGGGG
>DAOQID010000035.1:31179-33826 GCA_035339375.1 Anaerolineales bacterium
TGCAAATGGGCGGGAGTGTACTGGCAGCAACCAGCCAATAACTGGGGCAAGGAACAGATCTGGGCTGGAACAGGTTTCGATCTCTCCGCATATCGAACTTTGAAATTCTGGGCAAGGTCTGAATCTACCTGCACATTGGAATTCAAAGTTGGCGGCATCACTGGAGATTATGGCGATAGTCTTGTGTATCCACGCGGTATCACCGAAAGGTTGACAACCGAATGGCAGGAATATGAAATTCCGCTTGAGGGCGCAGACTTATCCTACATCATTGGCGGTTTTGTATGGTCAACAAGCTGGGAAAAATGTCCGGGTGGGACAACGTTCTATCTGGATGAAATCCGCTTCGAGAAGTAGGTCACTGTTACATATTGGCTCATTACGGCAAAGAGTTCCCATGCCTCGGGTATACTCCCGTACATAGGGAAATCCATGAATCGCATTGACCGTCTCTTTGCCATCTTGCTCGAACTCCAACATAAACGCCGCCTGCGAGCAGTAGATTTGGCGCGTCAGTTCGAGATCAGCAAGCGCACGATCTATCGCGATATGTCTGCATTGAATCAGATGGGCATTCCGATCGCGGCCTTGCCAGGTGAGGGATTTGAACTGGTGGAAGGATTTTATCTGCCGCCGCTGATGTTCAACGAAAACGAAGCCGTTGCGCTGACTCTCGGTCTGCGCCTCTTGACTCAACAGGCGGCTGGTTCGCTCACCCAAGCCGCAGACTCTGCCTCAGCCAAGATCAAGGTCGCGTTACCCGAGCAGGTTCGGGTTAAGTCGGAGGCGTTGAGCGGCATCATCGGGTTCATTACGCCGAGTCAGAAATTCAACCTCGACGACTCGCAGTTGCTCCTCATCCAAAAAGCGATTCAGGAAAAGCAGGTGATGCATATTCGTTATCACGGCTACCGCAAAGATGAAATCAGTGAGCGTGATGTGGAACCGCATCAACTGTATTACTCAGATGGTGTTTGGTATTTTGAAGCCTATTGCCGTCTGCGGAAAGATGTTCGTGAATTTCGTCTTTCGCGTGTGGAGAAGTTGACCCTGCTCGATCAGCATTTTTCAAAACGGCGCAAGAGCAAAGCGGCGGCAGCGCGGATGGTGGAAGTGCGCATCCGCTTCGATGCGCGGATTCTGCGTTGGGTGCGCGAGCGCCAACATTATGGATTTGTGCGTGAAAAGGATGCAGTGATGACCTATCACGTCCATGATGTTTCGGAGATCACGTCGTGGATTCTTGGCTGGGGCGCGGAGGCTGAAGTGCTTGCGCCGAAAGACCTGCGAAAGGAACTTCGCGAGACGGCGAAAAAACTGGCAAACTTGTTGACATAGGGTTGTCACACCTCTTTTGTAAAATGCGGGGAAATTCAATCAAGGAGATTTATATGTCAAATCAAGTAATTGAACTCGCATCATTTCGGCTGGCAGACGGCGCATCGGAAGCTACATTGATCGCCGCATCAGATGCCATGCAAGAAGGGTTTCTAAAATCACAAAAGGGATTTATCAAACGTGACCTTGTCAAAGGCGCGGATGGTCAATGGGCGGATGTGGTGTATTGGGACAGCCAGGAAAGTGTGGACGCCGCCATGCAGGAAGCCATGAACAACCCTGCCTGCTTTAAATATTTTGAGTTGATGACAGGTGTGAACCATGAAGATGTCTCTGCGGGTGTGATGCATTTGAGTGTGCTAAAGTCGTACTTATAGAGGATGGAATGGTAATTAAAGCCGTTTTGATAGGAAGCGTATTGGGGGTATTGGAATGGGTCATCCTTGTCGGCTCCAGGCAAAAATTGGGGTTTTGGATATATATCCAAAGCATGTTAGCCTGGTTCACCTGTGGATTTATGATCGGAGTTGTCGATTCCCCCTTCCCTGCTTATTTGCTTGGGTCTGTGCTTGCCGTTTTCTTGAATTTACCGTGGTATATCAACATCAGCATCATTCCAAAGCAATATAACCATTTGCCCCCATTAATTATTTCGAGCATCGTTTTGGGTGCCATTGGCGGCGGGTTGAAAATTCTGTTATCTGCGATGTTCTAGCCTACACCATTTGAAAGTTTACTGGAGAAGCGATTTTGAGTTGAAATAAAAAATCTGAGGCGTTCTGCCTCAGATTTTCGTTTTACCAGTCATTGGTAGTTTCGTACCCCAGCCGCACCAACAGATTCCCTGTCACTTCCTTGAATAGTTTTTTGTGTTCTTCAGTGAAGTGTTGTTTCCAGCCGCCTGTCTTCCCAGAGCGGAAGGTGTGACTCTTTTTTGGCTGAATCGCTTCCACCAAAACAGATAGCGCTTTTTCGCGTGGAGTGGAAATCTTGTAGCCCGTCTTTTCCACTTCATCAAGCATCTTCAACAAGGTTGCATCGCGGTTGTTGATGAGGTCTTCAAAGCGGATGCACATGGTATTCTGCTGTTCGAGCCATTGGAAGACGCCTTCGTAGCGTTGTTTGACGCTGACCATCTTCAGCCCGTCACGGTCAATGCCTGTGATGGCAACATTCAAACGCGCGGCAAAATCAGGCAGGGACTTGTAGTATTCGTGCATGCCGTGCTCTTCGTGCATATCGGTCGCGAAGAACACTTGTGAGACGAGCATATCTCTCGGGTCGCGATAAATAAAATAGTTCACGCGCC
>DAOQID010000036.1:0-12766 GCA_035339375.1 Anaerolineales bacterium
GGTGAAGTGACATGTGTCACAGGGTATGGATGGTTTCTGGGTAGCGGTCACACCCGATTTTTGTCGTTTATAATTCTCCCATGCATGAAAGACTTTCCTTCCACATCAAAAGGGACAGCGTCATTCACAAATTGAATCCGCTGACGAAGTTGACCTTGATCCTTGCGTTGATCCTGATCTCGTTCACCAGTCCCTGGTATTGGACTCCGCATGTGGTGTTGCTCCTGGCCGTCATTCCGCTAAGCGGATTGGGCAGGGTCTTCCCCGAATTTTTCAAAGCCGCCACGCGTCTGATCCTTCCCGCGGCTGGCTTTCTTTTTTTGATGCAGGCCTTCTTTCAGCCCATCGGTGAAGAAGTCATCTTTAAGTTCTATTTCCTCGATATCACACAGGAAAGCCTGATGTTTGCGTTTCGGAACGCCATGCGGGTCTTTGTGATGATCTCGGCATTCACCTTGTTCTTGCTGACCACGCATCCAAGCGAGTTGATGTCTGATCTCACGCGGCGCGGATTGCCGGGGCAATTTGCCTACGTCATCATTTCCACGCTGCAGATCCTTCCGCAAATGCAGGCCAAAGCGCAGACCATCATCGCTGCCCAGCGTTCACGCGGATTGGATACCGAAAGCACCTTCCTCAAACGCGCTGGCTCGGTTCTGCCGCTCGTGGGTCCGCTGGTATTTGGGTCGCTGGTTGAAGTGGAAGAACGCGCCATCGCCATCGAAGCACGCGGCTTTACCTCCAAAAATAGCAAGACCTCCCTGCACGAAATTTCCGACCCATCGTTCGAGAAAACGATTCGATGGGCGCTTCTCATGCTCGTCATTCTTTCCATCGCGGCAAACCTATGGCTTTCGTAAACCTCCAAAACGTCACCTATCAATATCCGCTCACGAAAACGCCCGCGTTGCAAAATGTCAACTTGCAGGTGAACGAAGGCGAATTCGTCGCGGTCGTTGGGCCGAATGGCGCGGGCAAGTCCACGCTTTGTTATACGCTGGCAGGTTTTGCGCCGCATTTTTTCAAAGGCGAAATGAGCGGCACCGTGGAAGTGGCTGGCAAAGAATCCAGCAAGTCCACGCTTGATGAGTGGGTCTTGAATGTCGGCCTCGCGTTTCAGAATCCCTTCAACCAAATTTCGGGCGCGAAATACACTGTCTTTGAAGAAATTGCATTCGGTCTCGAAAACATCGGCGTGCCGCGCGATGAAATGAAGAATCGTGTGGAGGATGCCATGGCCCTGACCGGTATCCGCGATTTGGCAGATCGCTCGCCTTATTCACTCTCCGGCGGACAACAACAACGCGTCGCTCTGACCTCGATCCTGGTCATGCGGCCCAAGCTGCTCGTCCTCGACGAACCGACCTCGCAAATGGACCCGATCGGTACCCGCGAAGTCTTCGGTACGATCCGCAAAATGGCCGAAGAAGGCATGACCGTCGTCCTCGTGGAGCACAAAGTGGAATGGATCGCAGAATTCGCAGACCGAGTCGTTGCGCTCAAAGATGGCAGTGTGCTGCTCGAAGGCAAACCGAACGAAGTGCTCACCTCTGAATTGCTCGCCGAACATGGTTTCGGGCTTTCACGCTACACGTCCACGGCGCGTGAGGCCAGAAAACGCGGACTTTGGAAAAAAGAAAATCTGCCCGTCACATTGGATGAGGCTGTGGAAGGGTTTTCGTAAGGGCACAGCGCCGCTGTGCCCCAACGGGATAATCAATGAAAATCGAAATCAAAGACCTTCGTTTTATCTACCCCACAGGCCTCGAAGCCTTGAAAGGCATTTCACTCGCCATTGAATCGGGTGAGCAGGTTGCCATTGTCGGTCAAAATGGCGCGGGGAAAACCACCCTCGTGAGACACTTCAACGGGTTGTTGCAACCAGCTTCCGGGTCTGTTTTGATCGGGGATTGGGATGTGAAAAAACATTCGGTGGCGAAACTCGCGTCGCGAGTCGGGTACGTGTTTCAAAATCCCGATGAGCAATTGTTTTCACGCGATGTTCTCACCGAGGTCACGTTTGGGCCGAAGAATTTGGGGTATGCCAGAGAGAAGATCGATCAACTGGTGAAGCGGGCGCTGGCATTGACCGAGTTGAATGACAAAACCGAAACCAATCCCTACGACCTTTCGCCGACGTGGCGCAAGATGGTGGCGCTGGCTTCGATCATCGCAATGGATACGCCCATCGTCATTTTCGATGAACCGACCACAGGACAGGATGCCGTCAACGTGGCGCGGATTGCGAATGTGATCGCCGAGTTGCGCAAGGAAGGCAAGACCGTCATCACCATTACGCACGATATTGATTTTTGCGCCGAGAATTTTGAGCGTGTCATCGCGCTTTCAAAGGGACAGGTGCTGCTGGATGGCCCCGCCCGCGAAATATTGGGGCAGGAAGAAATCCTCGCGCAGACGTACGTTGACCCGCCGCAGTTGACGAGGTTGGGCAAAAGGCTGGGGTTGAAAGAGACCGTGAGAAATCAGGAAGAATTTTTAAATTCATTGTAAGGTGTAGGGGCGCAGCGCCGCTGCGCCCTTTTTCGTTATAGGGACGCGGCAGCGCTGTGTCCCTATGTTTTATACACCACCAATTCTTCATATCCCGAATCGTTTTCAAATAATTCCCGCTTGTAAACCACATCTTCAAATTCAGCGATGACGATCTCAGCCGTGGTGTAAATTTTGCACCCGCTGACGAGATGCCCGCCGATGGTGACACCGTCACCATCCGAGATCGCCACGTGGATGTGTGAACCGTGGATCGAAACAGTGCCTGTCATGGAAACGATCTCGAAATGGCCTTCATACTCGTTGTAATGGCTGCGATTCGCCAGCCGCAATGTGGCATGCGTGAGGCTCCCCACAGACGAAAGCACACAACCTGCCTGTATATTATTTTGTTTGACGAACTCTTCGATCGAGTCAAATAAATCCTGTGCGGGTTTGAGGCGGAAGGTATGGGCTTTCATAAAGGCTCCTTGGTAAAATCGCGGATATGAAATCTTATCGTTATTTCGACATCATTCTTGGTGTGTTCATCGCTGTGCTGTTGATCAGCAATGTCGCATCTTCAGCCAAGATCGTGGATTTTGGTTTCGGCATCTTCGGTATTCCGCTGGCGTTCGATGCGGGGACAATTCTTTTCCCGATCGGGTATGTCTTCGGCGATATTCTAACCGAGGTCTATGGCTATCAACGGTCGCGGCGCGTGATATGGACAGGGTTCTTTTCGCTGGCGTTGGCGGCGTTCGTGTTTTGGATCGTGGGACGTTTGCCGGGGGAAGTCACCTGGCAGGGCTATGCAGGTGATGCGGCGTATCAGTCCATTCTTGGCGGGATGAGCAGCGGCGGCATTTTGTTTGCCAGCCTTGCGGGGTTTTGGCTGGGTGAATTCAGCAATTCCTTCATCCTCGCAAAGATGAAAGTGTGGACGAACGGCCGCTGGCTATGGATGCGTACCATCGGAAGCACATTGGTGGGCGAGATGATGGACACAGCGATATTCGTCGTGGTGGCGACTGCTTTCGGCGTTTTTCCGTGGAGCCTTTTCCTCACACTGACGGTGACGAATTATCTTTTCAAAGTGCTGGTTGAAGTGGTGATGACCCCGCTGACCTATATCTTTGTCCGCGCTTTGAAGCGGGCAGAAAATGAAGATTATTACGACCGTGAGACGAATTTCAATCCGTTTGCAATAATAAAATAGCGCGGGATATTATCCCGCGCTACGTGTGATTACCAGAATGAAAAATGTGTCAGTGCAGTGAACCAGTCGATCATGGGCTGGTAGATCTGCATCCCGATCAGTGCCACGATCACGCCTAAAATTGCGCCTGCGATGACATCAGAAAGATAGTGCACGCCCATGGCCACACGTGCCAAAGCCACCAGCGGCGCCCACACCCAAAGAACAGCAGCAAGCCAGGGCGGGGCAAGAAACGAGGCAAGGACGGCGATCAAAAACGAACGGGCGGCATGTCCCGAGGGGAAGGAGTGCGGGTCGGTGTTGCGGTAGATTCCGCCCCATTCGCCTTCCGGTCGCTTGCGGCGGACGAGGAACTTGATTCCAAGCACCACACCTGCCAGCCCAAGGATGCCGAAGAATTCAACGACTTCCCAGTGTTTCCAAAACGAATTGCTGAAAAACCAAAAAAGCAGAAGCGCTGCGAACCAAAACCACGAGTCGCCGGAGTGGGCAAAAAAGGCGGCTACATTCCGCAAAAAACCCGGCTTTTCAGCCACACGCATTTGGCCGGAGAGTCGGGCATCGAGTTCAAGAAGAGACCGAAAACTCATTTGGTGCTGACCTTTGCCTTTGGTTTTGGTTTGGGCTTTGCAGCAGCAGAAGCGGTGGTCTTTTTCGTTTTGCTGACAGGTTCGGCGGCTTTTTTGGCGGCGGCGACTTTCTTCTTCTCTGCCTTGGCGGCCTTTTGTAATTGACTGGCGATGTCTTCACGCATCAGTTCAAGTTGGTGGGGCTTGTCCACATCCATGCAGGGTTCGGCCTTGTCCCATACGATGGCGCGGCCTTTGATGCCGATGCGCTGGGAGGCGCGTTCGACCAGCCCTTGCAGGGTGAATTGGCGTGTGGCTAGTTGAAAGAGAGTATCCCAACCGATGACGGCGGCCTGACGCAGGGGGCTCTTGCGGTTGCCGATGAGTTGTTCCCAGGTATTAAGGTGATCGGTGGCCATGCTGACGTGAATCACGTTGATATCGGCGCCGCACAGTTCCATTTCTTTCAGTTTGGTGTAGGTGCGTTTCGATGTGGGGTAGCGTTCTTCCATCACTTCACGCGGACAGACGCCATAGTACAGGTCATCTTTGGTGCTCATGCAGGTATCCACCAGCCAGTCCACCATATCGCCTTTCAGGGCGGGGATGTCTGAGGAAACGATCAACACGTATTCATTCTTTTTATTTAATTCAAGCGACTTGTTGACCCCAGCAACGATATTGGCGAGCATGCGTCCCTGATTGGAGATGTAGTGCAGGGGCTTCTTGCAGGTCAATCCGCTTTTGGGCGAGAGGCCGATGACGATGACATTGTCCACTTTTTTCGATTCGCCCAACGCATCCAAAACCCACTGGATCATGGGCTTGCCCGAAATATCGATCAGCGCTTTTGAATTGCCGTTGGAATATACATATAAAGGGTCACCGGGTTGTGGAATTCCACCGGCAGTTACGATTGCATCCATAATTAATTCAACTCCTGCAGTTGGGGTTCGAAACCGAGTTTGTCGAGCAGTTCGTTCAGTTCATCGAAGGAAAGCGGACGGCCTTTGCCGGAGATCGCCACCAGCGCAGCTTCCATCATGTTCGTGCCGAAGGAACGCCCATCCATGACCGGAGTGGTGGTGATGAGGTACTTGATGCCGCACTTGCGGAAGAATTCAACATCTTCCGGGGTGGTGGTGTTCGTCACTACAACTTTGCCCTGCATGTTCAATGGCATGTGGCGTTTGATGTAAAGACAATCACCCGCGATGACGGTGGCCCACTGATACCAGTTTTCATACTTGGGTTTGTGTTCGTTCTGTTTATCGCCGGTGGGGTACAGCCATTCGAAGGGAAAGCGTGTCACGATCGGGATGAGAATGGCCGCGAGGGTGCGCAGTCCCTTCATGGTGCGGACGGGGATGGGCACATCGAGTGCGAACATCAGGTCGCAGAAAACCGTTTCATAGTTGGCTTCGGCAAAGGATTTGGAGAGGCCCCAGCGATCCACACCGACGGTTACCATGACCTTGCGTCCGCGCTGGTTGATGTAATCGCCGATCTTTTTGTCGAGAAAGCCGGGGGCTTTGTTTTCAAGCGTGTTTTTCAACCCGCCGCCATCCACCACGGGGGTCTTTTTGATGTAGCGAATCAATTTTTGAACGGAATGGAATGGATAGAACTTGCCTTCAACGATCGCCCCCAGATCTGCACCACCGACACCAAAGGCGTCCACTGTGCCGTCCAATTCCTGATATTTCAGGGCGGCGGCTTCCATATCCCCATCGGTTCCAATGCGTTCGATGCTGACCTTTTCACCAAGCAACGTCACTTCGACGGCCTTGTTGCGCTTTGATGAACCGATGCTGATACTCACGGCTCGTTTCATATATTTAGTCTCCTCGTTTGATGGGTTAAAGCGAGTATACCCCGAAGTCAGGTGCGTGAGAATGACATTGAAACAGGATCAGGATTCAGGTCCGTTGGGAAACGTGAAGAAGAAAGTCGAGCCGTGCCCCGCTTCGCTCTGGACCCAGATCCTGCCTCCATGAACCTCGATGATTCTCTTAACCAGGGCAAGACCAATGCCAGTGCCTTCTGAAGAGGCATCCAGTTTGTTGAACAGGCCAAAGATTCGGTCATGGTGAATTGGGTCAATGCCGATGCCATTATCACGGATGTAAATGATCGGTTGCTCATTTTCCAGCCCGGCCTGCCCGATCTCGATGTGAGGGTCGGGTTGTCCTTCGGTGAATTTGGCGGCATTATCAATAAGGTTTTGAAATACTTCAAGCAGGCGTTGATGGTCGCCATAAATCGTCGGCAGGTCGCCCTGGGTTTCCACTTTGACATGGGTCATGTTCAATCTTCCATGCAGGGCTTCCACAGCTTCGGTGACAAGGTCTTCAACCTTGATGAAATGATATGGGCTGGTGAGCCGACCAATGCGGGAAAGTTCAAGCAATTCACTGAGCAGCAATTGCATTTTGTCGGTGGCATCACCGATCCGTTGAATATCAAGTTTCAGGCGGGTTGTGTTTCCGCTGAGTGCATCCTGCTCCAGAAAACCGAGGAAGCCCTTGATGGTAATGAGAGGTGATTTGAGGTCGTGCGAAACAGTGTAGGTGAAGCGTTCCAGTTCGCTGTTCTTGTCTTCGAGCTCGTTAATGAGCTTTTCGCGTTCCATGGTCACATATTTTTGCTGGCTGATGTCGCGCACCATGATGATGGCAGATTCAGGGCTGATGGCGGTGATGCGTGCCTCAAAGAATTGCACTTCCTCGCCGGGCGGCATTCCATATTCGAAGGCATGCAAATGCCCTGTAGCCAGGGTGCGCTCAAGTGCGAACAGGGTTTGCTGGGCAATGATGGGTGGAAATAGTTCCTGCACCGTCCTGCCTAAAAACTGTGATGGCGACATGAGAGGCACAAGCTGGGAGGAAGCCATAAAATCGAGAAATACGCCGTCCTTTGAGATTTCAAAGATCATATCCGGTATGGAGGCAAGGATGGCGCGGGTGCGCGCTTCGCTGTTTTGCAGGGATTCGCGCGCATTTTTTTGCTCGGTAATATCATGGAACATGGAAAGGATGCTGTCTGTGCCTTCGAGTTTCACCAGTTCATAAAAGGCCAGTACTGTGCTGTAGAGTCCTTCCCTCTCGTTCAGGAATAAATACTCTGGAACATAGATGGAGCGTTCGGCTTTCAAGCGTTCAATAAAATCACCGGGTTCCTCTTCATCCTGCCATAGACCCAATTCTGTGGCCTGATACCCAATGGTTTTTTGCAGGTCAAGCCCGGATAACCTCCAATACGCCTCATTGGCTTCGATGATGGTGCCTTCGCTCAAAGAAGTGATGACAATGGCCACCGGGCTGGCATGGAATACCTTGCGGAAGCGTTCTTCGCTTGAGCGCAGGGCAGCTTCAGCCATGGTGCGTTCGGCGATTTCTTTTTGGGTCTGTTCAAAGAGTCGGGCATTGTCAATGGCAAGGGAGGCCAGGGCTGCGAAGCGCTCCATTAAATTGACGTGATCGTGTGTAAAGGTGCGTTCCTGTTCGACAAATGAAATGGCCAGCACACCGATGACCTTGTTCCCCACTTTCAGGGGGACACCCATCACTGCATTGAAACCCGCATCCACGAACTCTGGCAGGTTTTTCTCCCATTCACCATAATTTTGAATGACCAAAGTCTTGCCGCTGCCCCAAACCTCCCCTGTCACTCCCACATTTTTTTGTGTCAGGCTGCCATCGTAACGGGAGAGTACGCCATGCCCCAATTCCTGTCGCAGAGCGGATTCGTCGGGCAGGACGAGGTCGATCAACCCATGTTGGGTATCCAGCAGGGCACAAGCCCGTGAAAGGATGGATTCGAGCAAGGGCCTGAGTTCAGAACGGTTTAACAAACCCAGAGCAGTCTCATTTAAAGCGGTAAGGTAGTCGGCTTGTACCTGTAATTTCCGCTCGGCGCGCAGGCGTTCTTTTAATTCCAGCCGCGCATCATACAGGGTACGGTTCAAACTGTTGATCAAAAGATAGATGAGTGTGCCTGCAAAGAGGAAAATGACCGTGAAATCGCGGGCAAGGTTCAACGGCGTATCCATGTGTTGAACACGGAGTCCCCACTCTTCTTCAACTGCAAAGAACCAAAGTGCTGAAAGACTGATAACCCCAAAGAACAAGCCTTCACGCCATCCCAGGATCAAGGCTGAAAGCAGAATGATAAGAATATAGGAAATGACAGCGGCATCACGAATGCCGTCTGCGGCCCATGCCTGAAAGGTGATGATGACCCAAAATGACCCCGCAAGAAAGATGCTTGCACCACGAATGTAGCCGCGGCGAATGATGACCTGGACGATTCCCAACGTAACCACGATGGCTGTCAACACCAGCAATGGCATGGGGTTTTCTTCCTGCCCAATGATCGCCCGTATGATGATGATGATTAAAAGAATACTGATTGCACTCCACACAAAGCTGTTGAGAATTTGCGCGGTGCGGGTTTTTTCCTCATTTTCAAAAATGGGGGATGAGAGCAGTCGGCGGAACCGATTTGGCATCCTCGATATTATATATCATGTATACATAAGTGCGCTTTCAAAAAAGTAAGCAAACTATTTAGCTTCCATGTTGAACCGATGGACGATATTCAAGTAAAACGTTGAAAGATAATTAATATACGATGACCGCAGACGGCAGAACGTGGTTATCGATTCGGAATTTTAGGAAAGTGCTGGCTTAATAACAGTGAAGAACTTTATAACTTGCGAATCCATCTTCTCTCGGTTATCCTTGCAAACGGGAGTGGTTAGGTCCCGGTGGGCTTCCTGGTCTTCAACACCTGTGGCGGGTCGCGTTGCGGGCCGCGGTGGGTTCGACTCCCATCCACTCCCGCCTATGAATTGGACGATGGATGACAGGTGGTCTTGTTGTCCATCGTCCGCTGTCCATTGACTGTTGATTGAAAAGGTATGCAATGTCAATTCCTGAAACTGAAATCCTTACCAACCTTGTGTCGCGGGTCTTTCGCATCGAAGATGTGACCAGTGAAGATCCCCGCAAGGGATTTTTCCTGCGTTACCGTGGTGTATTGGCGAATGAAGATTCTGCTGCGCTCTACGATACCCTGGCCGATTCGCTTTCACCGTATGGCATCATTCCGCTGTTTCGAATGGAGGAGGGACGTCAAGTCGTTTATCTTGCGCCGAAGCCGCCAGAGCCAAAGCAGGATCGAATTTCCACCAACATCCTTCTCTTCGTTTTGACCGTGTTCAGTGTGATGCTGGCAGGGGCACAACCCGAAGGCACAATGCCAGATGATTTCATGGGTCAATTGCTGATGCTGGCCAAAAGTATTTTCACGGGTTGGCCTTTTGCATTAAGCCTGCTTGGAATTTTGTTGACGCATGAACTGGGGCATTATTTCATGAGCCGTTATCACAAAACCCCCGCCACCCTGCCGTATTTCATTCCGCTTCCGCTCAGCCTTTTGGGCACGATGGGCGCGGCCATTATCATGCGCGGAACCCCTAAAAATAAACGCGTCCTTTTTGATATTGGTGTGGCTGGGCCGATCGCCGGGTTGATCGTGGCATTGCCGGTGCTTTTTTATGGTTTGTCACTTTCCACACTGGGCACCATTGACCCCAACCCGAACGGGTTCATCGAAGGCAATTCACTCATGTATTTACTGGCGAAATACATCACCTTCGGACAATTGCTGCCATCCCCGCTGGAACCGCAGGGAATTTTATACTGGTTGCAATATTTCTTCACGGGTCGCCCTGTTCCCTTTGGCGGGTTGGATGTCTTCATTCACCCGGTTGCATTTGCAGGCTGGGCAGGTTTGTTGGTGACTGGCCTGAACCTCATCCCCGCTGGTACGTTGGATGGCGGGCATGTCATCTATGGCCTTTTTGGCGAGAAGGCACGCAAGGGATTTCCTTTTATCATTGGCATTCTGGCGATACTCGGCATTTTCTGGAGCGGATGGTGGCTCTGGGCTTTGTTGCTTTTTTGGCTCGGCAGAGTTAATGCAGAACCATTGGATCAAATCACCACGCTCGACCCGCCCCGACGCCTGCTCGGCTATATCATGATCCTCGTCTTCCTTTTGGTATTCATGCCTGTTCCATTCATGACACTGGCTCAATAAATCAGCGATGAAAAAGATAATCCTCTCATTTATTATTTTTACGTTCGTCCTCGCCGCATGCGGAACGCAGGAGGATATCACTTCCACGGCGGAGCCTGCTGTTACGCAGGCGGCCACGAAAACGCCGCAGCCTGAACCAACCGTCGAAGCAGCGAGCAGGCTTGGGGTCGGTGAAGAAGCGTTGAATGGATTGGAGATCACAGTCTGGCATCCGTGGTACGGAGTCGAAGCCAGTCTGTTCGAGTCATTTGTTGAAGATTTCAACGAAAGTAATTCATGGGGCATCAAAGTGGTTGCAGAGAGTCAGGTCAGTTTTACGAACCTGTACGAAAACCTGATGGCTTCCATACCGGGTAAGGATCGCCCCGATCTGGCGATCGCCCTGCCCGAACATGCCCTGGAGTGGGATAACAACGGCATGTCGGTGGACTTGATGCCGTATGTGAATGACCCAGCCTATGGTTTGGATTCAAGCAATATCCCTGTTGTATTTTGGAATCAAGACCTCGATGGCGAAAAACGAGTTGCGCTGCCAGCTCAGCGCACGGCGCGCTTTTTGCTTTGGAATGAGACCTGGGCCGATGAGATCGGGTTTGCCTCTCCACCCGATGCGCCCGATGATTTTCGCCAACAAGCCTGCCGTGCCCAGCAATTCATGTTAAAGGATGAATCGCCGCAGAACGATTTCAAAGGCGGTTGGTATGCCGATACAGATTACATGACCGCTTATGCCTGGCTGCTGGCGTTTGAAGGCGGTGTGTTGGAAGGCAGTGATTATCGCTTTCTCACCCCGAACAACATCGAAGCCTTCAAATTTTTACGTGAACTTTCCGAATCGACCTGTTCCTGGCAGTCGGCAGATACTGATGCGGTGACCGCATTTGCGAATCGCGAGGCCTTGTTTATCACTGCCAGCCTTGAAGACCTGCCCGATGCCGCCCGCGCATTTGCAAGCGCAGGCAACACCGATACGTGGAAGGTCCTCTCCTTCCCGGGTGAAAACGAAGATGCGCTGGTGGTCTACGGTTCTTCCTACGTTATGCTGAAATCAACGAACGAAGAACAACTGGCGGCATGGTTGTTTGCCCGTTGGTTGACAGATGAAAAACAGGATGCACGCTGGGTGGAGGCGACGCATCTCTTTCCGCTTCGCACTACGACCCTCGACCTGCTTGCCGATTACAAGAAGACTCACCCCCAATGGGAGCAGGCGGTCAAATTGCTGCCACAGGGTGAGATCCAACCGCAATTGGATTCCTGGCGAAAAGTGAAGATCATGCTTGGCGATGGCTTCACCCACATGTATCGGGTCAACGTCCCCAGCGGACAGGTGGCCGCCATCCTTGCGCAAATGGAAGCCCTTTCAAGGGAGTTGAGCAGATAGATCATTCAGCGCAGAGCATGTTGTGCCAGATGAGTGAGAATCTACTTAACTGCGAAACTCGCCAAGAGTGCCCTTAAATCTTTGTGAGCTTTGCGTTCTTGGCGGTGTAATTATTTTTTTCGCTTATCTTGATGTGTAAATTTGGGCCGCCGTGATGATATTTTTATTGAAGCTGGTAAGGCGCTTTTTTTATAAAGGAGACTTGTATGCCTGAATCAGAATATCGCGCCCGACAAGTCCGCGCGAAAACAAACGAAGTGTTCGAGTATGACCGTGATGATGAAAAGCCCGGTAAACCCCTGCATATTTTGATCCCCGGCGGGTTGATTGCTCTGGCAACCCTGGCATTGATCGTTTTTATCGCGTATCAAACGTGGTTCGAGGGAAATCTTGCGGAGAACATCGGCCTGATTTTGGTCGTCATCCTTTCTCCGTTCTACGTCGGCGGAGTGTTCCTTTTTAGTTATGGATACGAGCTTTACAACATTCCGCGCGCCCTGCGGTTGACGGCGATCATCGTGTTTGTGACCCTGGCGGCGGTTGTGATCGTAGCCGTGTTGTTCTTTCTGCTGGCAAATATGAATGGCAGTTCGGGTTCCAAATCTTCTTCTTCAAATTCTTCCAAAGGTGGTAAATCACGGTCATCTTCATCCTCGTCTTCCAGTAAGCCATCCAATTCGCCAAGACCCTCCACGGGCAAAATGGGCGGAATTGTCGGCGCGGCTGGCGCGGCTTTGAACAGATCGTCCACCAACTCTTCCTCCTCCGATTCATCTTCCTCCAGCGGATATTCTTCCGGCGGACATGTGTATATTGGCGGCGGGGAAACCCGTGAAGTGACAAAGGAAGTGGTGAAGGAAGTGCCCAAAGAGCCAATGCCCGTCACCTGTCCATTTTGCGCACGGTCTTACGTGCCCGTGGAAAATAACTATATCTGCCCAAGCTGTGGAGCGGCGACACCAAGGGAATTGATCAAAGAGTCGCAGGAACCGAAGTAAA
>DAOQID010000036.1:12866-21817 GCA_035339375.1 Anaerolineales bacterium
TGTGGAGCGGCGACACCAAGGGAATTGATCAAAGAGTCGCAGGAACCGAAGTAAAGAATGGAAAACGAGGTGTGTTGATGCTGGGTGTGATAATCACATAACATCTTCACGGTATAATCAGAAAAGGCAGCCTTTATGAAGAGTTCAGAATTTGAGTGGGATGATGAAAAGGCCGAGCGTAATTTCAAGAAACATGGTGTCGGTTTTGAAGAAGGAGCGACTATCTTCAATGACCCCATGATAGCAACCATTGATGACCCTGACCATTCGGAAAATGAAGCGCGTTTTATTTCAATCGGTATGTCAGTTGTCAGGCGATTGTTGACTGTCATTCACACATTTAGAAAAGAAAGAATCCGTCTGATTAGTGCAAGAAAAGCGACGAAAAATGAAAAAAAATACTACAAAAGCCATTAAGAAAACAAAGAATAATGACGGACGTTCTGAATATGATTTCAGTAAGGCTCAGCGTGGCAGGTTCTACCGCCCACTGGATAAGGGGTACACAGTTCATGTGCGTAAAAGTGACGGAACGGAAGTCGTCAATCATTACACATTAAAAGAAGGTACGGTTTTACTTGCGCCAGATGTACTCGAATATTTTCCAGATTCTGAGTCTGTAAATGAGGCTTTGCGTTCCCTGATTCACTTAATGGAGAATGTCCCCGTGAAAAAGTATAGTGTTTCGAAAATGGCTACACATCAAGTGGCGGAGAGAAAATAAAGATATAGACCCTTGTTGAAAACTTACTCGGCGTGGAAGTTGCTTCCCGCCGAGGATTTATTTACAGGAGGCAACCATGCGCCAGATGCTTATCAATGGAAAGTTCACAAATGGAAATGCAACGGAAGAGATCGAAGTTCAAAACCCTGCCACAGAAGAGGTGATCGAGTCGGTCCCGCGCGGCACCCCGCAGGATGTGGAGGATGCCGTACAGGCGGCGAAATCTGCATTTGATTCGTGGCGCAAGCTGGGGTCAAATGAACGTGCCAGATTGTTGCACGAAGTGGCAGACAGGGTTCATGAACATCGTGAGAAGATCGTTCACATGCTCACCCTGGAAGAAGGCAAACCCGTTTCTGAAAACGAAGAAGAAGTGGAATGGGTCATCAACACCTTCCACTACTACGCTGAGTTGGGCCGTCATCATCGTGGCAGTGTACTGGCTTCGGGTGAGGCTTCTCAATTCAATTTCATCATCAAGGAGCCGTATGGTGTGGTCGGCTGTATTGTGCCGTGGAATTATCCGCTGCTCCTGCTGGCATGGAAGGTCGCACCCGCACTTGCGGCTGGCAATACCGTCGTCATTAAGCCGTCAGAAATGACCCCGTTGACGGCACTATATCTGGCCAAGCATTGTTTTAATGGGCTTCCCGCGGGTGTGGTCAATGTGGTCACAGGCTATGGGCTTGAAACAGGCGAACCGCTTGTCAAACACCCCGACGTACCTGTCATCGCTTTTACGGGCAGTCTCGCAACAGGTCAACGCATTGCTTCGATCGCCGCACCAATGATGAAAAAGCTGCACCTCGAATTAGGCGGCAAGGATGCCACCGTCATTGCAGAGGACGCCGACCCCGAGATCGCCGCCAAAGCTGTGGCATACGCGGCTCTCATCAACGCCGGGCAGGTTTGCACATCAACAGAAAGAGTCTACCTGCCGAAGACTCATGCGGCGAAATTCACCGAAGCCATCGTGGAGCACGTCAAATCGCTCAAACTGGGCCCCGGCCTCGACCCCAAAACAGACATGGGACCTATGATCGGCGAAACCTTCCGCGCCAAATTTGAAAAGCAACTTGTGGATGCGCGCGCCAGCGGGGCAAAGATACTCACCGGCGGTGCGCGGCCACAATATTTGGAAAAGGGTTTTTTCCACGAACCGACCGTGTTGACGGGTGTGAATCACAGCATGGTCATCATGCGCGAGGAAACCTTCGGCCCCGCCGTGCCGATCATGGAATACGCCTCTTTTGACGAAGCCATTCAATTGACCAATGACTGTCAATACGGTCTGGGAGCGGTTTTGATCTCCAACGACCCGAAAAAGATCAAACGCTTTTTTGACGATGTCAAAGCAGGCACGATCTGGATCAACGACCCCCTGACCGATAACTACGCCGGTCCATTCGGCGGCATGAAGTACTCCGGTGGCGCACGCGAACTTGGCGAGGAAGGCCTCGAAGAATTCCGCGAGACCAAGCATGTACATTGGGATTTCAATATGGAAGAAAAAGGATATTGGTTTCCATACGGACGCTAGCATTTTCATCAAATACCAGCCAGTAGTCAGTCCAGTTTATAATCTGAGCCATGAGAAAACAATCATGGCTCTTTCCTTTTGTATTGCTCCTGGCAGTGATTTTGTATTTCCAGATTTCGCGTGTGCAGTTACCCGGTGATGGATTTTCCACCTTCGGCTCGGATACCGTCCGTGCGGAGGTGATACAGATTATCGAAGAAGGCGAAGTAGACCTTGGTGGTCATACCCAGAAATATCAAATCGCGCGTGTGAATATTTTGGAGGGGGAATATGAAGGCATTCCAATGGAAATTGACTATGGCAAGCGTCAACTTCGTTCAGATGATTATGACCTTGTCGTAGGCGGCAGGGTGATGGTGTCCATTAGCAAGACACCGGACAATGTAGTTAATGCCTATTTTGTCGATTTCGTCCGCACTTCTCCGTTGTTGTGGTTGACGGTCATTTTTGCGGCGGCAATCATTCTCATCAGCCGCTGGAAGGGGGTGCGCGCCTTGTTGAGTATGGCATTTAGTTTGTATGTCATCATTGACCAGATCATCCCACATATTCTCAATGGCGATGACCCGCTTTGGGTGAGTATTATCGGTTCGATCGTGCTGCTGAGCGTTACACTGTACCTCACCTATGGCTGGAATTTGAAGACACACGCCTCAGTGCTCAGTATGGTGCTGGTATTGCTGCTCACGGGGGCGCTTTCCGCGGTGTTCGTCATTTTCACCAAGTTGAATGGCACAGGGGACGAAAACGTCATGTTCCTGATGCAAATGATGGAAAAACCGCTCAACCTGCGCGGGTTATTGCTCGGCGGTATGATCATTGGCGCACTTGGCGTGCTGGATGATCTTGTGACGACGCAATCGGCGGCGGTGTTCGAGCTTCACCATGCCAACCCGAGTTTTAAGTTCCGAGATTTGTACAACTCGGCCATGCGCATCGGTCAGGACCATGTGGCGGCGACGGTCAATACATTGGTGCTGGCGTATGCGGGAGCGTCTTTGCCCATGCTGTTGATGTTCTCGTTGGGGCATGGGAATTACGGCTACATTATCAATTTTTCGTTTATTGCTGAAGAAGTGGTTCGGACTTTGGTCGGCTCGTTGGGGCTGATCGCGGCTGTGCCCTTAACCACAGCCATTGCCATTCTTTTTGCTCAAAGGGCCGAGTTGCTTGGACGGTGGGAGCAGGTTCTCGGTCCAGAAGGAAGCGGGGATGGGCATGGACACGCACACTAACTGCGCATAGGCGCTTGGGCTGACGAGGGGGAATCCAGTAATTTGCATCCCGCTTGGCGCAACTTTCTCTCACCATCCGCGTAAAAGAAGTAGAAAGTCTACGAGGAGCACGCGTGAACGAAGAACAGACCTGGGTGATCCAGGCACAACAAGGCAGTGACGAAGCATTTACTCATCTCGTCGAAACCTATCAGACCCCTGTTTTCAACCTGTGTTATCGCATGTTAGGCGAACCAGATCTGGCTGAAGACGCCGCGCAGGAGACGTTTTTGCGCGCCTTCCAGCACCTGCATCGCTATGACCAGAAACGTTCGTTCGCTACCTGGCTGCTTTCCATTGCCGCACACTACTGTATTGACAGGTTGCGCCGCCGTAAATTCACTATTTTTTCGATGGATACAGAGGACGAGGACGGTAACACCTTTGAGTTACCTGACCTCGATTCACCCAACCCGGAAGCTGAATCCATCAAAGGGCAGACTCGTGACCGGATCCAGGCCATGCTCAAAGACCTCGACCCTACTGATCGTGCTGCCATCGTCATGCGTTACTGGTACGACTATTCTGAAGTTGAGATTGCAGACTCTTTACGATTGACGGTGAGCGCGGTGAAGAGCCGTTTACACCGCGCACGCAAGGAACTTGCTGGTCTTTGGCAGGAAGAAGAAACCCGTGCTGAGACCGAAAGGAGACCCTATGAATCACCAGCCTTTTGAAGAATGGCTACTGAACGATAAGAACTTGAATTCCGCCGAAAAGCGTGAACTCGATCTGCATTTGCGGACTTGTGCCCATTGCACCGCGCTTTCTGCCACTGGTCTGGCATTGCGCTCTGCCAATGTGGTTGCACCTGCTTCGGGGTTTGCCCTGCGCTTCCAACAGCGTTTGGCTGCACAACGAATTGCCGAACGCCGCCGCAAGTTGTGGGGGGCGATGGTGCTGGTTTTGAGCGGATTTGCCCTGCTGACATGGTTTGTGGCGCCATTTGTGTATGCCTTTCTAAATTCCCCGGCAGAATGGATTACGGCCGCAGTGAGCTATTTTCTATTCTTTGCAAGCTCAGTTCAAGCGTTGACCGAAGCCGCCGCCGTGTTATTCCGCATTCTGCCTGACTTTGTCCCGCCTTATATGTGGATGGTGTTCGTTTCTGCGCTGGCCGGCCTGGGCCTTTTATGGACAATTTCAATCTGGCAATTTAGCCGCACCCCGCAAGGAGTTTCAGCATGAGAAGTAAATTAACGACCCTTTTTCTATTACTAGCTTTATTGTTTTTACCCACTGGAGCTGTCCACGCGCAAAGCCCAGACGGTGGCGATGTTTTTCTATTGGGGCAGAACTACACCCTTAAAAGCGATGAAACGCTGGATGGCAGCCTGGTTGTGATCGGCGGTAATGTGGATATCGAAAAAGATGCCACAGTGAACGGCGATAGCGTGCTGATCGGCGGCAATTTACAAGTCAATGGAGATGCCAACGGCAGTGTGGTTCTGATCGGTGGGAACCTTGTGATCAGCGGAAAAATCAAAGGTGACATTGTTTTGATCGGTGGTCAGGCTTTGTTAACCGAAACCGCTGTTGTAGATGGCGATATTGTGACAATGGGCGGTCAGGTGCAAAAAGATCCCGGCGCCGAAGTAACCGGCCAGATCGTGAATAACGCTCCGCCAATTGATGTTCCTGATATTCCTGACGTGCCAAATGTGCCCGACGCACCCGATGCCCCCGATGCGCCTGATATTCCTGATGTCCCCGGGGTGCCTCAGATCAACGTTGATTTCAACCCGTTATGGGAAGTGACAGGTGTTTTCACCCGTGCCCTGGCCATTGCCGCCGTTGGCATGCTGCTGACCCTCTTCCTCCAGCCGCAATTAGATCGTGTGGCAGATGCCATTACACGTCAGCCGATGATGGCGGGTAGTTTTGGCCTGCTGACCGTGGTCGTTGCCCCGGTGGCGATCCTGATCATGATCGTGACCATCCTGCTCATCCCTGTGGCAGCCATCGTGGCCTTCATTCTGCTTCCAATGGCCTGGCTGTTTGGTATGGTGGCCATCGGGCAGGAGATCGGTGACCGCTTCACCAAAGCCATCAATCAAACCTGGGCTCCTGTACTTTCGACAGGTTTTGGAACCTTCCTGTTCCTGTTGGTCGGCGGCTTTATTGGGCTGATCCCCTGTATCGGGTGGCTGATCTCCCTTATGTTCTCACTCGTAGCCCTCGGCGGTGTGATGATGACGTGGTTTGGCACCCGTGCTGCCCCCGGCTCGGTTCCTGTTGTAACAACAACAGAAACGATCCCGCCCGCCTCGTAAACATTCATTTTCAAGGTTGTCTGGCGAGAGTTGCTAAGTCTGTGGGCTAACCACAAAGACGCCAGGCCACTAAGCCACCAAGAATCCTTTGTGTCTTCGTGGCAATCAAAACCCTTTAGCTTCCTGTTTGGCAAGCCAAAGCCGAAAACCAAACCTGCATGATATAATGCGCCCGCCCCGGGGAAGTTCCCCCGGGGCGGTTTTCATGATGGAGGAAAACATGTTTACAAAGCAAGAAATTCCCAATACCCCAATTCACAACACCCCGCCGCCTCTGATCGAGGTTTCAGGCACACACCGCGAGATGGGACGCCAGATCGGTGAGGCCGCCCGCGCACAGGTGCAGCATAGCGTAGCCAATGCCCGCGTTTTGATCGACGCCGCCTACGACAGCCTTGAACTCACCTGGCAGGGCGCGCAGATCCAATCACGCAAATACCTGCCTTTCGCCGAGGAGCGCTACCCGCAATATGTGGACGAAATGCGCGGCATTGCCGAGGGCGCAAATGTTGCCTTCGATGACATTGTCACGCTCAATGCAATGGAAGCCGTCACCGTGGATGCGCTTCACCTCACCCGCTGTACCAGCATGGCAGTCAACGAAGAGCGCACAGCCGATGGACATGTGCTGGCCGCCCACAACGAAGATTGGGTTCCCGAAGATGAAGATGGCGTCCTGGTCATTTCAGCGAAGCCCGACAAGGAACCCCCGTTTCTTGCCATGACCTATGGCGGGCTGCTGCCCAATGTAGGATTCAACGCCTTTGGCATTGCCCAACTCATTGACTCTGTTTATCCGAGCGACTCGCGCATTGGCATTCCGCGCCTCGTGGTGGCGCGCGCTGTCCTTTCTTCGCATCGTATTTCGGGCGCCATTGGGCGTACCCTCGTTCAACATCGCGCGGCTGGATACAACCACCTGCTGATTCACGAAAGCGGAGAAATGTATTCCATCGAGGTTTCGGCGCGCAAATTTGAAATTCTGTATGCGCACGATGGGTACATGGTCCATACCAATCATTATCTCGACCCGCAAATGAAGCAGATCGAGAAAGACCCCGAAGAATTGCTCTCTTCCCGTGTGCGTTACTTCCGTGCCTCGCGCCTGCTGCGCCAGAACGGTCAGCATACCATCAAGTCCTTGCAGGCCATTCAAAAGGATCACACCAACATCCCCAACTCGATCTGCAACCACAACATCGAGGGACTTGATCCGCTCGACCGCGAAAAGACCATCTCCGCCCTTGTCATTGACCTGACTTCACGTGAAATGCACATCACCTGGGGAAACCCCTGCCAGAATGCGTATCACACTTATCATTTGAATGCGTAGGGTGTAAGAAAGTGAAAAGAAAAAGAGTCTGTGCGCCCGGCACAGACTCTGAATTTTTAAATGGCAAATTCATGCCTTCGGGATTATCATAAGCGCTTCTATTGGAGGTCCCATGCGAGATTTAACAAATGAAATCCTTGAATTGATTCGCCGCACATCTTCAAGCCTGCCGCCGGACGTGGAGAAACGGCTGCGCGAATCCATTGAAAAAGAGGAGTCCGGTTCCGCTGCCCGCGGGGCGTTGGAGACCATCCTCAAAAATATTGACCTTTCCCGGGCAAATTCCACGCCGATTTGCCAGGATACCGGCACGCCTATTTTCTATGTGCATTACCCGGTGGGCTGGTCTACGATCAAGCTCAAAGAGCAGATCCGCTCTGCGATGGCCGAGGCCACCAAACGGTCCTATATGAGACCGAATGCCGTTGATGCCATCTACGACAAAAACACCGGAAACAATCTCGGCGGCGATGACTTCCCCTATGTCCATTTCGAAGAGACAGAAGGCGATGACCTCACCATCGAATTGATGCTCAAAGGCGGCGGATGCGAAAATGTCGGCCGTCAATATTCCCTGCCTGATAATTCCGTCGGCGCGGGGCGTGACCTGGCCGGTGTGCGCAAAGTGGTTTTGGACGCAGTGCAAAAAGCACAGGGACAGGGATGTGCGCCCGGTATTTTAGGTGTTGCCATCGGCGGTGACCGTGGGTCGTCGTATATCAAATCGAAGGAAGTGTTGTTCAGCGAAATGGGCACGCGCAACAAAGACCCGAAACTGGCTGAATTGGAAGAACGCCTGACGAGCGAAGCCAACCAAATGGGTATTGGCCCGATGGGGTTCGGCGGCAAGACCACCGTGTTGGATACGAAAATCACAGGGTTGAGTCGTTTGCCTGCTTCGTATTTTGTATCTGTTTCGTACATGTGCTGGGCCTATCGCCGCCGCAAGATGACGGTGAAGGGTGAAGAGATCACTTACGATTAACGATTTTCGATTTACGATGGTGCGGTTCGTAAAAAGGAGAATGAAATGAAACAAATAAAAACACCGATCACCGATGAGGTCATTCGTGAATTAAAGGTTGGTGATGCGGTCAGCCTGTCGGGTATGATGGTGACCGGGCGCGATGCCGCCCACAAATGGATGATCGAGACTTTCATCAAAAAGACTCGTGCTCCGCAGGGCGATGACCTGCAAGTGTATGAAGAATTGAAAAAACTGCTGGCTGGCTCGGTCATTTACCACTGTGGCCCCGTGGTGACCGGATTGGATACGAAGGAATACAAGATCATCGCCGCGGGCCCCACCACATCCATCCGCGAAGAACCGTATCAGGCGGATGTGATGAAGCATTTCAATGTCAAAGGGGTGATTGGCAAAGGCGGCATGGGCGCCAAGACCTTGAAAGGCTGTCAGGATACCCCCGGGGTGTATTTTCATGCCATTGGCGGTGCAGCCTCTTTTCTGGCGCAGACCGTGAAAAAGGTGCATGGTGTTTTCAAACTGGATTTCGGCGTGCCCGAAGCCATGTGGGTGATCGAGGTACAGGATTTCCCCGTCGTGGTCACCATGGATTCGCATGGCGGCAGTCAGCATTCGGTGATTGACGATTCTTCCAAAAAGGTGCTTGACGATCTGCTGGCACAGCCGTACTAACCCCACATTAGCAAAGTGCTGACCTGAAATCGAATTACAAAACCCGCCTGTATTTCAGGCGGGTTTTGTTTTATATCTGTGGATTTTGTAAAAAGGGTGGTGTGGGGAGTAAATCCGGCGAATATAAAAAGATCGAGATGATCGCAATCA
>DAOQID010000036.1:21917-31642 GCA_035339375.1 Anaerolineales bacterium
GGTGGTGTGGGGAGTAAATCCGGCGAATATAAAAAGATCGAGATGATCGCAATCAACATACACAGCACACAAACAAAAACAAAGCCGCCGATGATGACCCCGGTCCATGCCATGGGGTGGCCTGTTTCGTTCCGCTGACGGATCTGCCGTAGTGAAATTGTGCCATAGGTCAGGGCAAGAATGCCAAGCAGAAAACTGGCTGGGAAACAAAGGATCCCCGTGAATGGAACGGGAAGCCAGCCCGTGCAAAATGTCAACAGGGTTAACACTGCAAAGACAAGGCTGAGAATGGATTTGGTATTGAGAGGGGAGGAGGGCTGTATTTCGTTTGAGTCCATGGAAAAATAAAACCGCCCTGTAAGGGCGGTTCCTTTTGTGCTGTCGGGGCGAGAGGATTTGAACCTCCGACCTCTTGCACCCCATGCAAGCGCGCTAGCCGGGCTGCGCCACGCCCCGATTGAGCGAAGCGGATTATAGCTGTATTTCATCATTCTGGCAAATGCAATTTTTCACGGCTCCGGGTGGCAACCTGCAACCTTCCACCTTCACCCTTTATGCTAAAATAAGCGCATTGGAGTTGCCTTATGTCAGATATGATAGAAGTTGTAATTGATAGCATACGTGTACACTTGATGACACCACAGCGTGTTGTCGTTCTCAAGCAGACGAATGCCGAACGCTACCTTACCATTTGGGTGGGCCCTTACGAAGCAGAAGCGATCACCGTGGCATTGCAGGAAGTTGAAATGTCCCGCCCGCTTACCCACGACCTGCTTAAAAATATTTTTACCACTTTCAACGCGCGCATCCTGCGAATCGAAATTACCGAGCTTCAGGGCGAGGTCTTCTTTGGAAACATCATCGCCGAAGTGGATGGACGGGAATTGCGCATCGATTCGCGCCCGTCTGATGCGATTGCCATTGCGGTTCGTGCGCACGTGCCGATCCTTGTACATGCCCATGTCATGGAATCCGCGGGCATGGCCCCCGATCAGGATATGCCTGATACATCGCCAACAACTCCGCTGGCACGCCGCGAAGCCCCTGCACCGCTCTCAGATGATGCCAACAAACGTCTGTCTGTTTTCAAGGATTTCTTTGACAAACTCGACATTGACAACCCTGACCGCGACAAACCCGATTCAACCCCACCTCTGGATTGATCCACATCAATGACAGATTCCCTCCCCGAAACATTCCCCCCATACGGGGATGATTCATCATCCGCCGCCCCCGCCAGTTCGACGTCTTCGTCCATCCCGCACAGCCGCGAAGCCGAAGAAGCCGTTGTAGGGGCGGTCTTGATTAACCCCGAAATCTATTACGACGTAGCCCAGTTCCTGAGCCCGGATGATTTCTACATCCACCGCAACAAGTTTGTGTGGGAAGCCTTCACACGTTTGCACGAACAACGCATCCCTGTGGATTTGCTCACCCTCTCCGAAGAACTTGACCGTGTAGGGCAGCTTGCAGAAATTGGCGGCTCCGCCTACCTGACGTCGCTCATTAATCAGGTCCCATCTTCGCTAAACGCGGAATCTTATGGCCGCATCGTTGAAGGCCACTCCATCCGCCGCAAGATGATCAATGCCGCCAACAAGATCGCATCGGTGGCATACAACGAAGCCTCCACCGTGGAAGATGTGATGAACGAAGCGGAGAAGGCCGTCTTCAACGTCAGCGAACGCCGCCTCAAACACGACCTCCAACCGATTTCCACGGTTTTGAGCGATTACTACGACCGAATTGACGACCTCGCCAAACGCCCGGATGAGATCCACGGGGTACCCACCGGGTTTATTGACCTCGACAGGCTGCTGACAGGTTTACAGCCATCCGATTTGTTGATTATTGCGGGCCGCCCGGGCCAGGGTAAAACGGGGTTCCTGCTTTCGATCGCAAAGAATGCGGCGTTGACCCACAAAAAGCATGTCGCCATCTTTTCGCTGGAAATGTCGAATGAGCAGGTGGTGCAGCGCTTGATCGCCCAGGAAACGGGGATCGATTCACAACGCCTGCGAAACGGTAAACTGCATGAGCATGAATGGCCGCTTTTCACCCATGCCATTGAAGTGTTTTCCGATACGCATATCTACCTCGACGATACTCCCGCCATCACCCCACTGCAATTGCGCACCAAATGCCGCCGTTTGCACATGGAGTATGGCATTGACCTTGTCATCATTGACTACCTCCAGCTCATGGGCGGCGACTCGCGCAACGATAACCGCGTGCAGGAAGTTTCACACATCTCACGCAGTTTGAAGGTGCTGGCTCGTGAATTGAATGTCCCCGTGTTGACTGCGGCACAGTTGAGCCGTGCCGTGGAACAACGCACTGACAAGAAGCCCGTGCTTTCAGACCTGCGCGAATCAGGCTCACTTGAACAGGATGCCGATATCGTCATGTTCATTTATCGTCCCGACCAATACGAAAAAGACAGCGAGAAACAAAACGTGGCTGAGATCATTGTGGCCAAGCACCGCAATGGACCTGTTGGCAGCGTGGAAATGATCTTCCGCGGCGCACAGGCGAAGTTCGAAAATGCGGCCACGCGTGTATTCAGACCGAACGAGTGACAAGGGAAAGGATGATGGGTGAATTTTGAAGGATGAAGATCGCGCTCATCCTTTTTATAAACCCATAAAGCAATGGCTGCTTTTTCTGGTTTTACCTCTTCTGAAACATTTACCCAGATTCCTGATTCGTTCATCCGCCTGCTTGGTGAGATCGAAGATGTGGCTGAATTGAAGGTGGCTCTCCATGCCATCTGGCGCATCGAACATATGGAGGGAAATTTTCGGGCTTTGCGTGAATCGGATTTTGCGGTTGAAATGCTTGGGTTGGAGGGGAGGGAGATCAAGCGCGGGCTGAAGAAATGTCTGGAGCGCGGCACCCTGCTCAAGGCGGAGAATGAATCGGAGGTTCTGTATTTCCTCAATTCCCCGCGCGGGCGTCTCGCAGTTGATTCTTTTACAAAAGGGAAACTGGCTGGCATTGCTTCGGCAACACGTGAAAGATCAAACCTGTTCAAGTTGTACGAGGAAAACATCGGCCCGTTAACACCGTTGGTTGCTGATGTTCTGAAAGATGCGGAAGAAATTTATCAGGCCGAGTGGATCGCTGAAGCGATCGGTCTGGCGGTTGAAAATAATAAAAGAAACTGGAAATATATTGAAGCGATTTTGAAGCGCTGGAAGGAAGAAGGCCGTGCCGAAAAGCAGGATAGACGAAACGATAAAAAAGATGGCCAGCAGAGCCTCAGCCGAAAGATCGAGCAGCTCCGCAAGCGCGCCGATAAAAAATGATCTGCCTGGCGACCCGAACTGCCCGCACTGCCACGGTGTGGGATATTTGCGTTCAGATGTTCCTGTAGGGCATGCGGAATTCGGCAAGCTCGAAATTTGCACCTGCCGCCGTTCCAAAGTGGCTGATAATATCCGCGACCGTTTGTTCGCGATGAGTCATCTTGATGAGCTAAAAGACCTGACCTTTGAATCTTTCAAACCGCGCGGCCGCAAAGGGTTGGGAGAGATGCAGGCTCGTTCGATTGAAATGGCATTCAACCACGCCCAGCATTACGCCAAAAGTTTAAATGGCTGGCTGCTTTTACAGGGAGGGTACGGCAGCGGAAAGACCCACCTTGCCGCCGCCGTTGCAAATTTTGTTGTTGGCATGGGCGTTCCCACTTTGTTCCTCACAGTGCCTGACCTGTTGGATGCCCTGCGTTTTGCATACGGCTCCGAAGATACAACTTTTGAAGAACGCTTTGAACAGATCCGCTCTGCGAAATTGCTGGTGCTCGATGATTTTGGAACGCAAAACGCCACAGGCTGGGCACAGGAAAAATTATTTCAGATCATCAACTATCGCTACATCAATAAACTGGCCACAGTGGTGACGACCAATCTCTCACTGGATGAGATCGAACCCCGCATCCGCTCGCGTCTTTCGGACCCGGAACTGGTCAGCCCAGTGAAAATGTCGGCCCCGGATTATCGCCGCCCAATGGAAGATACCAGTCACCCCGAACTTTCCTCTTTGGATCTGCTTTCAAGCCGAACGTTCGGTTCCTTTGAAGACCGTGCCGCAGAGAAACTCACGCCGGATGAGCATAAATCCCTGCAAAAGGCGTTGAAGATCGCCCATTCCTTTTCTGAAAAGCCAAAAGGCTGGCTGGTTTTTGAAGGCACCTACGGATGCGGCAAGACGCACCTTGCTGCTGCCATTGCCAACTATCGTGCTGGCCTTGGTGACCCGCCGTTGTTCGTGATGGTTCCTGATTTGCTCGATCATCTCCGTGCCGCTTTTAGTCCCAACTCAGGGACAAGCTACGACCGCCGCTTCGATGAAGTGCGCACCGCCGGTCTGCTTGTTTTGGATGACCTTGGTGCGCAATCTGCCACACCTTGGGCGCGTGAGAAATTGCATCAGCTTTTGAACTACCGCTACAATGCCGAATTGCCGACTGTCATCACAGTGGCAAAGGAAAATCTCGATCAAGGTCAGATCGATGAACGCATCATCACTCGTATGCTGGATGAACGCCTGTGCGAATATATCGAGATCAAAGCGCCTGCCTATCAAGGGAAAGGGAAACGCAAGATCGGCAGGAAGTAGCCTTTTTAACTGATATCAAGGAAACGCTGATGTAACGCTGACCAAAGCGGACCATCAGCGTTTTTTGTATAATGGGAGGCGGCACGGGCCGAATTTGGAGCCTTTTCCTCAACCAAATTTTCAACATGGTTGAAAATTTGGTTCAAGTGCCTATCTAGATTCTCCCCCTGGTCTCGTTTATAAACAGGGCAAATAAGACCAAAAAACACACAAAGGAAAAAGAATCGAATGCTCCCTTCCTATTTGCTCTCCCTGCGCGAAGGCCTTGAAGCCGCCCTCATTATCGGAATTGTACTTGGCGCCTTGCAGAAGATCCGCCGTACAGATCTGGCTCCCATGCTTTGGTATGGCACATTTGCCGCCATCGGGGTTAGCATCCTTACCGCCATTTTGCTGACCATTTTTGGTTTGAGCCTCGAAGGCAGCGCCGAGCAAATTTATGAAGGTATCACCATGTTCCTTGCGGCAGGCCTGCTTACCTGGATGATCTTTTGGATGAGCCAGCAGGCTCGTACCCTCAAAGCCGAACTGGAAGCCGATGTGAACAAAGCCGCCGCCTCACGCAACGGCCGCGCCCTGTTTTGGATGGCTTTTGTCGCTGTTGTGCGCGAAGGCGTGGAACTGGCTTTCTTCATCACTGCCGCCTTTTTTGCGGGCAATACCGAGAACGTCGGCGCGAATACGATCCAGACGCTGGCTGGTGTGGTCCTTGGCTTGAGCACCTCCATTCTGCTTGGCTGGTCACTGTTTGCAACCGCTGTCCGCCTTGACCTGCGCCGCTTTTTTCAGGTCACTGGGTTCATCCTCATCCTTTTTGCGGGTGGGTTGGTGGCGCATGGAATTCATGAATTCAACGAAGTCGGTTGGATCCCCAATATCATCGAACATGTTTGGGATGTGAATGCGATCGTTGATGAGAAATCTGTGCTGGGTGAATTGCTCAAGACTCTTTTTGGGTACAACGGCAATCCCTCTCTGACCGAAATGATCGGTTACTTTGTGTACCTTGCTGTTGTGGCGGTCTTCTTCCAACGCAGTAATACCAAAAAGGATGTGATGGTCGCCCAGCCTTCGGCATAGAGTGGTTGGGAAGGTAACTGATTTTCAAGAGCGGGGTTCGCGCACAGCGCGAACCCCGCTCTTTGTTAATAAAGCTCTTGACAACGACCACAAAAATAAATATACTAAGTGTATAATGAACACTAAGTATGAGGCTTATGAACAACCCGGTATCACCGTTGACCTTGCCATTTTCACGGTCAACAACAACAAACTCAAGGTGATGCTGGTCAGGCGCGCCGAAGATCCCTATAAAGATTTTTGGTCTTTGCCCGGCGGATTCATCAAACAAGGCGAATCGCTCGAGGAAGCCGCAAACAGGGTCTTGAATGAAAAGACCGGTGTGAAGAATGTGTACATGGAGCAGCTTTACACCTTTGGCGACCCCGCGCGCGACCCGCGCTCAAGAGTGATCACAGTGACATACTTTGCCCTCATTCCCTGGGCTCAGCTTGCACAACCTGCATCGGAAAAAGTTGCCGACCTTGCCTGGTCACATATCGATCGCGTCCCAAAACTCGCCTTCGACCATAAAATGATTTTGGATTATGCCGTCAAACGGCTGCGCGCAAAAGCAAGTTACAGCAACATCGTCTATGGGTTGATGCCCGTGCAATTCAGGCTTTCAGAGCTCCAAACCATGTACGAGATCATCATCAACGACAAACTCGATAAACGGAATTTCAGAAAAAGAATGCTCTCTACAGGCCTGCTGCAAGAGACCGGCGAAAAAGACCTCACCGGCGCGCACAGACCCGCCATGTTGTATCAATTCAAAAAAATGGAAATAGCTTTTCTCGATTAGGTGAACCATGAAAAAACAAACCCTGCCCCTTCCTGAATTTTTTGAATCGGCCCGTGTGGGTGAAATCTGGAAAGTGGATTATGCCAGCCGTGCCGAACAAGCCCGTCAATACGCGCGTCAACACGACCTGAAGCCTGCCTCTGCTGCAAGTGAAAAGATCTCCCTTTTAGTGATCGATGCACAAAACACCTTCTGCATGCCCAATTTTGAATTATTCGTTGGCGGCCGCAGCGGACACGGTGCCGTGGACGATAACGTCCGCTTGTGTGAATTTATCTATCGCAACCTTGGCCGCCTTACTCACATCATCGCCACGATGGATACCCACATGTCACAGCAGATCTTTCATCCCATCTTTTTTGTGGATCCCGAAGGCGGTCACCCTGCCCCATACACCGACATTCATCTTGCAGATTTGATATCGGGCAGGTGGAAATTCAATGCAGCACTTGCTCCACGCCTTAATATCGCCCCCGAGTACGGCCAACAAATGATGATCCATTACGCTGAATCGTTGGAGAAGAAAGGCAAATATGCGCTTACCATCTGGCCTTATCACGCCATGCTCGGCGGCATCGGCCATGCCTTGGTCCCCGCATTGGAAGAGGCCATCTTCTTCCATTCGATCGCAAGGTTCGCCCAGCCTGATTTTGAGATCAAAGGCAACAAACCGTTTACAGAGCATTATTCCGTTATTGGCCCCGAAGTGCTGACTGGCCCCATGGGCGAAACCCTCGGCTCTCACGATACAACGTTCATCCAGCATTTGCAGGAAGTGGATCGTTTGTATATAGCGGGGCAGGCCAAGAGTCATTGCGTAGCGTGGACGGTTTCAGACCTGCTGGCTGATATTCAAGACGCCGACCCAAGCCTGGCTGAAAAGGTGTATCTGCTCGAAGATTGTTCCTCCCCTGTGGTCGTGCCTGGGGTGGTGGACCATACCGAAGCGGCGAATGAAGCGTACATCCGCTTTGCGCAGGCTGGGATGAAGGTTGTCAAATCCACCGATGAGATCAGTTCAATGTAAACATACGGGTGTATAAACAGTAAAAATGGAGTATTATGCCAAACCTGACCCGCCTCTCAAAGTTCGTGTCTGTCATTTTGCGTCACCGTGCGAATGATTTTGACCTTCATCTGGATGCGCAGGGATTTACTGATTTTGCCGAATTGAAGCGCATTGTGATTGAAAAATCCACCGATGTTTATAGCGAAGAAGACTGGCAAAAGGTTTTGAATGGCGAGCTCGATGGAAAAAAGCGTTTCGAAGTGAAAGACGGACGCATCCGCGCGATGTATGGCCATAGCAAGGTTGACCCGGTCAGCTACCCGAAGGTTGATCCGCCCGAAATTTTGTATCACGGTACAACCCCGCAGGCTGAAAAGAATATTCGCAGGGAAGGCCTGCGTTCCATGAAACGTCAGTATGTTCACCTGTCTTCAAATCTGGAGCGCGCCAACTCGGTTGGCAGCCGCCGCACCGAGCATGTAACGATTTTGGTGGTGCGCGCCAGAGAGGCCGCCGTTGCGGGAGTTGAGTTTTATGCGCCTGAGCCTGAGCATTTTTTAGCAAGATCCATCCCACCGAACTTTATTGATTTCCCACAGAATTGAGAAGCCCCATGTCCATTTTTGACGGTAAGAGACTGACGAACGAAACATTCAAGCTTGATATTGATCGCATGCGCCGCGGTTGGTATTCGGATAAATATTTCGAGAACATCAACCGCATGTTGACCGCACTCTCGAAGGAGAATTACAACTATTCCGGGAGTTTTCCCATTTTGCCGAATGGCATATCTCCCGAGCAGATCGCCGTGGGCGATATCGAAGTGGAGATGCAATGGTTCACACGGCGGATGGGCAAGACCACCGTGGTGGGTGTGGATAAGTCTCTTGAAATGCTCAGGCATTGTACGGGTTATTTCGATGGCGATACTTTTGTGGATACATCTGATCGGTTGGAGGTATGGGCAGTGCAGGATGGCAGCATTGTCAAATTTGAAGGCGACCCCACAAAGATTCAACCTGTCATCAAGGTGCGCGGACGATACCGTGATTTTGCCCTGCTCGAAACACCCACGCTGGGCATTCTTACACGTTCCAGCCGTGTGGCAACGAATGTGTATGAAACCCTGGTGGCTTCACGCGGCAAGCCTGTGCTGTTCTTCCCTGCGAGGTTCGATGTTCATGAAGTGCAGGCTGCGGATGGATATGCCTATAACATCGCCTTGCTGCGATTTAACAAGGATCATGCCCAGGAGTTGGGCGCGTTCGTTTCGACCGATGCGCAGGGTGACTGGTGGGGGGGCGCTGGCGGCGGGACAGTGGCCCATGCCGCGATTGCATCCTTCCTTGGTGATACTGCCGAGGCGATGATGCAGTTTGCACACATCCTCCCTGCCAGAATTCCGCGCATTGCACTGGTGGATTTCAACAATGACTCTGTCCGCGATTCGCTGCGGGTGTTGGATGCGATGTTCGCGAAATACCGCGAGTTGATGGATGCAGGCAACAGGGAGGAAGCGGAAAAGTACAAGCTTTACGGTGTGCGCCTTGATACCAGCGGAAGTTTACGTGATGTATCGGTGCAGCCTTTGGGCGACCCCGCTTTGGATCTTGGGGTTAACCCGCGGCTGGTGTTTAATGTCCGCCAGGGGTTGGATAATGCCTGGGAAAGCTGGACCCTGCCCACGTCGTGGAAGGATGCGGCGCGGGAATTTTGTCATAATGTGAAAATCGTTGTTTCAGGGGGGTTCAATCCAGAAAAGATCCGTAAATTTGAAAGGCTTGAAGTGCCTGTGGATATTTATGCTGTTGGTTCGTATCTTTTCAATAACAGCAATAGCACATCCACCGATTACACGGCAGATGTGGTGCGCGTGAAGATTCATGGAGAGTGGATCGAAATGGCGAAGATGGGACGCAAGGTCGGCGAAAACGAAAACCTTGAACGGGTTTGGTGATTGAGTGGTTGATCAAATTAAAAAAGGCTCATGAAAAACGTTGCCAAAGCGTGTGCCTGACGTAGGGGTTGCGTCCAGTATTTTTTTGAGGTGAGTGATAAAGTTGAATTCTCTTCTCCTCTGGAAAATGAAATGGCCGGTGAACATCACCGGCCATTTCATTTTTGTAACGATAGACTGTTTTTTGAATGAGCGTTAGTTGGCTGGGATCAATTGCTCGGCGATCTTGAGTAATTCGTCCATAGGTAAATTGGTGAGTAGCTCAATTTTTGTGC
>DAOQID010000036.1:31742-33705 GCA_035339375.1 Anaerolineales bacterium
TTGATCGTGACAGCTTCTCCATCTGGCAGTGCATCGTTGTCGGCGGCGGGTTGTTGAGTGATGATTAAGAACGTATCATCCACTTTGTAGAGGAGCTCTGAAACATCGCCAAAGCTTGCAGAGTTTATATCTTTGAAGATCTCAGGCAGGTATCCAGGCTGCATTAACTGATATTTCATTGGCTCGTTGCTGACGAAGCCAAAACTCAAGTTGCTGTTGTTGGGGCTTTGAAATTTGACAAAAAACCATTCCTCGACTTGTGCCCGCACCGGGGGGACAAAGACAACGGTGGCGGTCAGTGCAAGAAGCATGGCCAATGTCAAAAATGCATATTTGTATTTCATGGTTGTAGTTTTTCCTGTTCTCTTAACCTGCCAGGGAGCGGTTTTCATTTTTGAATAAAAACCCTCGCCAGGCATGGGCTGAATTGTGGATAATATTTTTTCGATCTGATGTTCATCGGGCATGGATTTATTTTGAGGCATTTTCATTCTCCTACGACTGAGGCCAACCCTGCTGTAAACGGTTCAAGGCACGACGCATACTGACGCTGACATTGTTTTCGGTTATATCGAGGTGTAATGCAATCTGCTTTACCTGCCAGCCAAGCATATAGCGCAAGACGAGCATTTCGCGCAGGTCCTCGGGTAAAGTGGATAACGTCTTCCATAGGACCATAGCCTGTTCACGGGTGATGATGTCGATTTCGGGCAGCGATTTCGTGTCCAGCAGTGATTCGAGGTCGATGTTTTCTTCTTCGGGGCGGACCCTGCGTCGGCGTGACGAATCAATGATCAGGTTGCGTGCGATTCGTAAAATCCAACCGAGTGCGGCCTGTTTGCTGCCAGTGAAGCGGTGGCGGGTGGTCCATGCCCGGATGAAGGTTTCGGCTGTAATATCCTCTGCGTCTTGCTGAGGTCCGCCGCTTAGCCCATATACATAGCGAAATACGGTCAGGTGGTGTAGTTCATAGAGCGTTGCAAAGGCATCAGCATCCGTGATGGAATATTCCTGTTCTTGCCATAACCAGCGTTTAATGTTTTGCAGTACGGGTTGTTCAGTCAAACAGACCTCCGATATGTGAAATACGCGCGTTCACCATATAAAACGCAGATGGGCTCAAAATCTGACAAACGAATATACACTGGAATAATTAAAGGCTTATGGAATTTTGAGTATTGTGGGGGATGTGTCAGTCTGTTTTGGGGTGGGTGACATGGTCAAGGCCGTTTCTTTTTTCTGGAAAGTGGTTGGCCCAAGCCTTGTTTATTGTGATTTTTTGCATTAATAACTGGATGACAGTATAATCAACAAAAATACATTGCTGTGAGGTGGATTGTGAAACGAATTTTCATTTCTTATCGCAGACAGGATAGCGGGGTCTTTATTGGAAGGATTTATGATCAACTTAAACTCCATTTTGGCGAACGCAATGTGTTTCGGGATGTATACAATATTCCCGCTGGCAGTGATTTCCGTGAAGTATTGAATAAGGAAGTGGGGCAGTGTGACATTTTCCTGGCTGTGATCGGACGCCAGTGGGTGGATATCTCCAGTACTCAGGGCAGGCGGCGTTTGGATGACCCCAATGATTTTGTGCGTATTGAAGTTGAATTGGCATTAAGTAATCCAAATATCCTTGTGATCCCTGTTTTGGTGGACAATGCTGAAATGCCTGAGGTTGAAGATTTGCCTCCGAGCTTGCAGCCTTTGTGTTATCGGAATGCGGTCAAAGTGCGGACAGATCCCGATTTCCCCCATGACATGCAAATGTTGTTGCAACAAATAAAGCCCGCCAAGTCTTTCATATCAACCCGGGTTGGCTGGTTGATGTTGGCCTTGTCCATCCTCCTGATCGCGGGATTAAGTTTTTTCCCCATGTTCAATGGAGAAAAGGACATTCCATCTCCCACAGCTGCACAGACTGATATACCGCCGACACCCACTCCGCTGTTTGCTCCGG
>DAOQID010000037.1:0-33385 GCA_035339375.1 Anaerolineales bacterium
GCACCGGGCGCAGACAAACGTACAGGTCGAGCAGTTTGCGCAACGCCACATTCAAAGAGCGGATACCGCCGCCGATGGGGGTGGTGAGAGGTCCCTTGATACCGACTAAAAATTCCTTGAAGGCTTCGGTGGTTTCATCGGGCAGCCAGCTCTGGAACATCTTGAACGATTTCTCGCCCGCGTACACTTCCATCCAGTTGATTTTGCGTTTGCCGCCGTACGCCTTTTCGACAGCCGCATCGAACACACGCACCGAAGCGCGCCAGATGTCGCGGCCTGTGCCGTCGCCCTCAACGAAGGGAATGATTGGATTGTCAGGTACGTTCAACTTGCCATCTTGAATGGAAATCTTTGCCCCACCTTCAGGGACTTTTACATTTGTGTATGCCATGTCTTCCTCTTTTGGTTTGTGAAAATTTATGCGGATTATAACATGCGGACTTTTTCCGCTTTCAGTGACGATTGTCACGACATTTCCGCATCCAAAGCGGACCTGCGGCCGGGGTGCCCACCCAGGCAGAATCGTCGCCGAAGATTTGCTGCGATAAAAAATGCGGGGAGAAACTGCCCGTAAAACAGAATCCGCTTCAGGTTAAGGCTGAAGCGGATTCTCATCCAAAAAAGCAGGCGGTTTGGCCTGACTCAGGCTTACATGGATTTGGCGCGGGCTGCCATTTGTTCGCGGAGGTCGTGTGAATCTTTGTCGATGGTGAAGATCGCGCCGAGGTAGAAGACGAAACACAAAAGCCAGGCTGCTGTGCAAATGATCAGGATGGCGGTTTTCAGATCGTAGAGATCTGCGATGTACCCTGTGAGGATGGGGGCAAAGGCTGCCCCCGCATTTTCAATGAAGTATTCCACAGCCTGTGCAGTGGAGCGGACCTCGGGTACGGTGACATCGTAAACCGTGGCGATCACATTTGCCGATGAAAGCGGCATAAAAACGGCGGTGAGGCACATCAAAATGAAGAATTGATTTTTGGCGTCTACGGGTGTGGTGATGGCAAGATACATGAACAATGCGCCAAGCAAAACCCCGATGCTGGAAACAACGATGCGGCCTTTGTTCGAGCGTTTGAAGGCCATGTCGCCGAGCGCACCTCCGATGAAATATCCGCTGGCGAGGATGAGGATGACGGGTGCCATTGTGAAGAGAATGCCGTTTGCATCGTAGCCGCGTTCTTTTTCAAGATAGGCGAAGAAAAAGAAGGTGATCACATTCCACGGGAAAACGCCCGCAAAGCCCTGCAGGAAAACGAACCACATGGTCTTCTTTTTGAAGATCTCTCTGGCTTCGGTCCATGAGAATTTGAAGGTCTGCATTTCGGGCATATTCTCAAATTCAGGCTCGGCCTGTCCGCGCGGCATTTCTCTCACGCCGAAATAGATCAACACGGCGATGACCAACCCCAACGAGCCTGTGATGTAGAAAACACTGCGCCATCCGCCAATGGCAGGTGCAACCATCAACGCCAGGATCATCCCAACCAGATAGCCGATGGGCTGGGCCAGTTGCAGAATGCCGTAGATCTTTCCGCGCAGGTTGGGGCCGAAATAATCGGCGATCAGGGTGTACAGGCCGGGGTAGGATGAATCATCAATGCCGGTGGAAGCACGCGTGGTTAAAAATCCGCCAAAGGTTTTTACGATGGCATTGAGCCAGGTGGTTGCACCCCAAATGAAGGATGCCAGTGAAAGCAATTTTGTACGTGAATAGCGGTCGTATAAATATCCCCAGATCGGATACAGGATCGTGGCAACGATCAGAGCCCCTGAATTGATCAAACCCCATTGTTGGTTGTTGAGATTAAAGTCCTTGCTGATATCCACTTGCATGGAACCGATCATCAATTTGTCGGTCTGGTGCAGGAGCATGAAGAAAAAGAAAACAACAACGACGAACCAGCGATACCGTGAATTCTCTTTTGACATGAATACCTCGCGGCGATAGGATGCCCTAGTATCCAGTGTCAGGTGTCAGGTGTCAAGAGGCAGGTTTCAGTTTTCAAGCGTGTCTTCTGAAATGATCTCCTGCGCAAGTTTGTTGAGTTCATCGGCATCTTTCACCTTGGCGGCATCGAAGTATTGTGCCAGCAGGTCCAGCGGACTCAAACTGCTCACCACCTGACCTTCGGGAATGCGCACCCGCGCTTCGCTTTGCGGTCTTTTTACCAGATGGAACTCAAAGGCATCCTCAGTATATTTTCGCAAAGCCGTTTCATCGATCAATGTGTCCCATTCTCTTGGATATTCCACCGACAGGCGGACAATGGCCTCAGACATTTCCTTCAGGCTGGGCAATGCGTCTTTAAGAGCCTCGGTCACGTTCTCGTTGGACCTGAGAACTGTTCGGCGGTCGATGAATTTTCTCGCCCCTGTGAGTTGAACCCACTCCACCTGCGTTTCTTTTCCGCTTTCGATCTCGGCAATGACAAAGAAACGGTCTTCTTTTGCTTCGCCAAAATCCACACGTTCAATGGAGCCCGGGTAAATGACAGGCGGCTGATGGCCTTCGTTCACATCCTGCGGTTTGTGGATGTGACCCATCGCCACGTAATTGAATCTCTGGTTCTTCACCAAACTGCCTGAAAGCACGAGGTCATTGCCAAGCATCACAAGCCGCTCGCCGCCGAACTTTGCGCCTTCAATGGAGGCATGGGCTGTGAAAATGATCGGCAGGTTTTCATTGGCTTCCTCAATCCAACCATCCACAAGGCTGGCGATCCGCTCTTCGATGTTCGAGTAGATCTGCTCGGTTTCTGTTCCGCTCATTTCGAGGTTGGCCATCAACCCCGAGCGTGTGACCCACGGCATGGCAATGACCTGCATGGGCAGTTCCCACAGGTCTTCAGGTTTGAGAAAACTGGGCTGGTCCAGCACTTTTACGAACGGAACTTGCAGGGTCTTGAATTCCTGCAATGCATGGGCGCGCCCCACCGCCGGGGAAATATCATGGTTTCCGATCAATAACAGGGTTGGGATTTGCGCCTGTGATAAGCGCATGATGCGCCTGCCCCATTCGCGTTGAAAGGTTGGCGCAGGAGAACGGTCTTTGTATGCATCGCCCGCAAAGATGACCAGGTCCACTTTTTGAGAGATGGCCGTATCCACGATCGTATCGAGTGACTTGAGGAAATCAAGCACACGCATGGGCAGGCCTGTCTGCGGGTCGTGGCGGCCATAGTTGGCCATGTCAATATGTGCGTCGGCGAAATGTAAGACTCTCATTCAACTCCATCTAATATGTGTTTACAGGTTGGAAGGTTTGCAGGTTACAGGTTGAACCTTCCAACCTGTAACCTTGCCAACTTGTAACCCATTACGGCTGTAGCCCGAGGTCTTGAAGCGCCTGTACGGCGGGCGGCCAGTTCACGTGGATCCGCAATGCGGCGCGATAATCATCTATGGCGGCCTGGGTATTGCCGCTCATATAGTAGGCACGTCCGCGCCAAAGCAGGGACTCTTCGAGTGTGCGGCCTTTTTTGTTGGCAGGGTCGAAGAGCGTTGTGTCGGCAAGGCTGATGACATCGGCATAGCGGGCGGAATAAAAGTAGGCGAAATAGGGTCCCGTCTGATACCACATGATGCGGTAGGGACGTTCCTGTTCTTTTTCATCCCAGTTGGCGTAAGTGGAAAATGCCTGATCGTAAGCCGCGGCGGCATCCACATATTGTTTTAGGAGGACATGGCTGGTGCCTTTGTTGAACCAGGCAAAGAACAGATTGTTATCGTTGATGCTTTGAACGTCCTTTTCGGCGAGTTCAAGCGCATGTTGGGCCGCCCAATTTTCGTCCACCCATGGGCCCAACAGGGTTAACACTTCGGCTTCGCGCTCCGCGGGATACACCACGATGAATTGATAATTGAAAGCACGCCAGCCTTCCAGATAGGTCGCATAATCGCTGAGAAGATTTTTACCGGGTTTGGTGTAGGCATCTTGTACGATGAATCCGCCGCGGGCATCATCGTAGCCGGTGGTGAAGAGGTAATGCCCGAGCCAGCTGATCTTGCCGGTGGTGTCGTGTTCGTAATAACCTTTTTCTACAACAACGGGGAAACCCGCCGCCAGCAGGCGTTTGACGAGGTTTTCGTCGCCGCCGTGGCGCATGAGCGCACGGTATTCGGTGTTCTCGTTGACGAAATCCACCAGCTCGTAGGGCATGACGTTTTTATCGTCTTTGCTGCGGTCAATAAAGTTGACTTTTGTATCGCCCGAGCCCGGTTTGACGATCTTGGCTACGTCATCGCGGTTGCCTTTCCAACCCCAGAAGTTAAGTGCCATGGTCAGGTTGGCGGGGCCGCAGTAGTTCCAACGTTCGTGCTGGTCTACGTACACAACCCCTTCCAAATTGACCGCTTCCGGCAAGGGTGTGGATGTCGCCGTGGGTCTGGCTGTCGGCCCTGTAGTGGGAGTGACGGTCGGTGTATATTGCGGGGTGAGGGTCAGCATGTATTCAGCGCGGGCTGTGGCAATGGCTGTTTCGATGGTGAGCGGGGAAGTCTCACCACTGGGTTCGAAGACCACTTCATCGGGCGGGTTGAAGAAATAAATAACCTGCACACGCAGGGCATCCACACGCCAGGCGAGGCGGCTGTGAACGGGCGGCAGGTAATAAATGCCAACGGCAAGCAGCAGCACGATGGGAATCAACCAGTATTTATTAAATTTGGACTTCATTTTCATGAGATGGATTATAAAGCAAATTGAATTTGCAATCTTGCATCGTTTCGGCGTGTTTTGCGTAAAACAAAGCGGAGGTACTTATGACTACTCAAACAAAACAACACATCCCCTGGTATTTGTGGCCGTTTGCGGCATTGTGGAAACTGCTTGCCGTGATCGTGGAATTGACAGGCCGTTTCGTTGCGATGGTGCTTGGCCTGGTGCTGATCCTCGTTGGCGGTATCGTCAGCCTGACGGTGATCGGTGCGATCATTGGGATTCCGCTGGCAATTATCGGTCTGCTGTTGCTGCTGCGCGGAATTTTTTAGAGAAAGAGACCCCAAAGATTTTCAAAACCTTTGGGGTCTTTGTATTAAGGCGTATCCACTTCCGGTTGTGGATTCTTTTTGTTGAGCAGGGCCAGGCTGCGGGTTGAAAAAGAGGCGACGGCTTTTCGAATCGGGGGAATGCGGAGGATCAGAAAAATTCCGATGATGAGTCCGTAGATCAGTGGTTTAAGGATTTCTCCCTGTAATAAAAGCAGGTCGCCTTTTTTGCTCCAAACATAATGAAGGAAGACCAGCGGGGCGATGAGGTAGACGAGCTGGTGCAGGCGTTTCCAGTTTTTGCCGAGGCGTTTTTTCCAGATGTCGAACGAGGTGAGCGCCAGCGGAATGAGCAGGATGAAAGCGATAACACCGACGATCAGACGCGGCTTTTCGATGACTTCTTTGATAACGCTGCTCCAGGCCAGCCCGAAGTCAAGGTCAACGAAGATGATCATGTGAACGGTGGCATATAGAAAGGCGTACACACCGAGTGCGCGGCGGCGTTTGATCGGTTCGCTCCATTTGAAGATGGTGTTGATGGGAGTGCATAGCAGTGACAACACAAGTAATGTAATGGCGTGCCTGCCTGTGCGCTGTTCAAGGTCTTGAATGGGGTTGGGGGAAAGATTACCTGTGAAATAATCCAGCAGCAAAAGGGCAAGCCCTGACCATGCATACAGGTGAACGGCGATCTGTAACGGTGTGTAGGGGAATTTTTTCATGAAGTGTCTACCGAAGATAAACGGAGATGCTGTTGCGATCTCCGTTTATCTCTGTTCATCTCTGGTTAGTAATTCACGCTCAAGTCCATGCCGTCATAGAGGTGCGCAACCTGTTCGCCATAGCCATTGAAGGGCAGGGTGGGCCTGCGGTTGAGTTCGCCAATGCGGCGCTCGGAGGCTTGTGACCAGCGCGGATGGTCCACATCAGGATTTACGTTGGCATAAAACCCGTATTCGTTCGATGCGATGTTGCTCCAAAGCGTGGATGGTTCTTCGGCCACCAGTTCGATCTTCACAATGGATTTGATGGATTTGAATCCATACTTCCATGGCACCACCAGGCGGATCGGCGCGCCGTTCTGTGCCACGTTGGGTTCACCATAGAGACCTGTGGCTAGCAGGGTGAGGTCGTTCATGGCTTCATCGAGCCGCAGTCCTTCCTGATAGGGCCAGGGATAGAATGGGCTTTTTTGTCCGGGCATTTCTTCGGGGCGATATACGGTTTCAAAGCGGACATATTTTGCATCGGAAGTCGGCTCTACCATTTCGAGCAGGCTGGCCAGCGTAAAACCCGTCCACGGAATGACCATGCTCCAGGCTTCCACGCAACGCAGGCGATAAATGCGTTCTTCCTGCGGGAATAACTTCAACAGGTCTTCGATGCCAAACGTCTTGGGGTTGTTAACCAGGCCGCCCACTTCCACGGTCCATGGGGTCAGGTTGAATCCTCTTGCTTCATCGGCCACCTGTTGTTTGTCGACGGTGAACTCGTAGTAGTTGTTGTAATTGGTGATATCGGTATAGGAATTGACCGGGTCACCCAATTCATCGGTCGCATTTGACGTTGGGACGGGTGCATTGTCCTCGGCAGCTCCGGCCACGGAAGGAGCGCAGGCGGTCAACAAAGCCGCCCCTGTGGTGAATGTGGCGGCTTTCATAAAATCACGACGTGAAAGATACACGCTCTTCGGCGTGATCTCGGAAGAGCGGATCGGGACGGTTTTAAATAAATCGGTCATGGTTTAAATCTCCTCATAAGTTGGCGCGGATAATTCATGGAAATCAAATTCAATACGAGTGTTCAGGTTAACTCGTATGATGTCCCCATTCTAAAAAAACTTTCTTATATGCAGATGATAGTTTGCTTAGGAATTGTGCGGCTAGTCTAATTTCCGAATCGTTGGGTGCAGCAATGGCAGCAGGCTGACCAACGCTGTCACCACACCTGCGGCAATAAAAACGGATGACACACCGATGGTGTCGATGAGCCAGCCGGTAAAGGCGTATCCAATGGGGAGCAACACGAACGACCCAAGCGAATCCACGCTGGAGACACGGCCCATTTTTTCGGGAGGCACTTTTTCCTGCATGAGGTTGGTCCAGATGAGGCCGTCAATTTCGAGGGCTGCACCGTTGATCAATGCTGCAATGACCAGCAGATAAAGCGGGAGACCGAAACCGAACACGCCCAACCCGATCCCTGCAATGGCGCCGCAAACGTAGAGCAGGATTCCGCGATATCGTATCTTTCGAAAACCGCCCATGACCAGGCTGGCGATTGCATACCCAATGGGGAAAATGGAATAAATAAAGCCCAGCATTTTTTCGTCGCCGCCCAATTTTTCCTGAACGAGAAAAGGCATGGCAATGCTGTAGGGGCCTGCCAGGGTGATGTTTGCAAATGCGAAGACAATGATCGAAACCCACAATACAGGGGTGGAAAAGATGGTGTTGAAGCCGTCGCGCAGGTCGTCTTTAAAATGCTGGAGGGTAAAACCGCTTTCTTCTGAAGAAGCAGGCACCGGGAGGTTAAGAAGCGGAATGACCGTCAATGCGCCGATGAAAAAGGACAGGGCATTGAATCCAAATGCGACGGCGGTTCCACCGAAACCGGCGATCAATCCACCGAGGGCCGGGCCTGCCACGCGCCCGAATTGCATGCTCAAACTGTTGATTGAATTTGCGCTGGGCAGGTCTTCTTCGGCAACGATCTGTTGAATGAGCGCGTTATAGGCGGGGAGAAAGAAGGCATCGGCAAACCCGAAGAGAATGGCAATGACATAGATCTCCCAAAGAACAAGCTGGTCTGTGAAGGCCAGCCATGCCCCAATGACCATGATGAAACACCGCGCCGTGTCTGAAATGAACAACAACAAGCCGCGCCGCATCCGATCCACCACCACGCCGCCGACCAGTACGAAAGCCACCATGGGTAATGTGCTGAAGAACAAAACCGTGCCCATGGCGGTGGCAGAGCCTGTCTTTTCCAGCACCCACCAGGCCAGCGCGATCTGAAACAGAAAATCACCGATCCTTGAAAAGGTCTGGCCTAAAAGCAGGGCGGCAAATTTTTTATCTCTTAAAGCGCGGAAAGTGGATTTCATTTCACACCTCTGATTCTAAAATTGATGACTCGCCTTGTATTTAATAAAAGCAATCTTTCTTCTTGGCATTTTGGCGGCAGGGAAGAAAGATTTTCAAAGAAAACTATGGACGGGCACGGTCACTTGAATGATTCGACCGCTGATTGTATGTTGCGATAGTTGGGAATATTTAAAAGGAACCCCGTAATGCCAAGGATGTTATTCACTTGAGCTGGGGCATTGCTGATGGCCACATGCAGCCGCTTCATGCGTTCTTCGGTGGGTGTAAACAGTTTGTAGACCTTGTGCATGGCCCGCATCCCTGCGCTGGTGAGCGTCTCCACCCCGGCAAGGTCGAGCACCAGATGACGGGCGCCTTCACTGTATGCATCGCGGGCGGCGGCGAGCAGGGTTTCCTCTCCTCTTGCATCGAGCCAGCCTTGCAGATGGAACACGGTGATGGGAATGTGCGCCTGAATTTTTTCCTGGGTGACCGTTAATGTGGTTTCCATGATGTTTAAGATTATACATCTGATGCAAGGGAGTGCGCGCCTCTCCCATGACCTTTGGATTATCCCTGTTCCACCGGCAATCCTGAAGATGGGGATCCCCACTCGGCCCATGAACCATCATAGACGGAAATATTTTGGTAGCCTGCCAGTTCTGCTGCAAGCGCATCAATGCAGGCTGTGACACCCGATCCGCAGCTAAAGATGAGTTTCTGTTCCTTTTTTACCAATTTCGAAAAAATGGATTCGAGTTGCGCGGGCGGCTGCATGGATCCATTCACTACCAAATCGGCAAATGGCAGGTTGAGCGAGTTGGGCATGCGCCCGCCCCGGAGACCTGCACGCGGCTCGGGCTCCACCCCTTTGAAGCGCCCCGGTGAACGGGCATCCAACACGGCAAAAGCGGAATCGGCAAGCGCCTCACGTACATGCGTAGAATCGCAGAACAACCCGGCTTGTGGATGTGCCACGAAATCTCCGCGCCGACTGGCTTTGGTTTCGGCCTGTTCTCCGCATGGGAGCCCGGCTTGTTTCCATGCTGGCAGGCCGCCATTGAGTACGGCTACCTGCTCATGTCCCATGGCGCGGAACATCCACCATGCCCGTGGACTGGAGTACACGCCCACATAGTCATAGACCACGATGGCGCTGTTCTGGTTGATGCCCAGTTTTTGCATTTCCTCTGTGAAGAATTCTGCTGTGGGCATCATGTGCGGCAGGTCAGTGTTCTTTTCGCGGATGTCGTTGTCAAAATCGAATCGCAATGCACCTTTGATACAGCCCGCCTGATCTGAAGAAGCGTTTCCCACCGGGGTGACCGGTTTCATGCTTGCATCCAAAATGATGAGATTTTCCGCCTCGAGATTTTCAGCCAGCCATTGCACAGAGACCAATGAAGATGTGATTTTTACGTTTGCCATGATGCGCCACCTGTTTTGTCGGTTTTGAAAATTATACGATACGTTATGAGTTTAAATAAAAATGGGACAGGCCGTTTTACGAGGCCTGTCCCACTGATCACTACTTACTATTCACCAAATCTATCCGTGCCTGCTCATGAACCTTTCCATGCGGCGCAGGGCTTCTTCGATCTGGCTGTATTCGGTGGCGTAACAAGCGCGGACAAATCCCTCTCCACCCGGGCCGAAGGCATTGCCCGGCACCACGGCCACACCCTCTTCACGCAGCAGGGCTTCGGCGAAGGTTTCATCGTCCATGCCGGTGGCCTGGATGTTAGGGAATGTATAGAAAGCACCACGCGGCTCAAAGGTCGAAAGACCGAGGCGGTTCAATCCATCCACCAGCAGGCGACGGCGGCGGTTGTATTCCGTCACCATTTCCTGCACATGGGGCTCTCCGTTCTTCAAGGCTTCAATGGCGGCATCCTGCGCAGTGGTCGGCGCAGACATGATCGTATATTGATGGACACGCACCATGCCTTGAATGATATCGGCAGGCCCGCAGGCGTAGCCGATGCGCCAGCCTGTCATGGCGTAGGCTTTGGAGAACCCGCCGAGCAGCACCGTGCGGCGGCGCAGGCTTTCGTCCAATGCAGGGAAGCAGACATGTTCGAAGTCGTACACAAGGCGGTCGTAAATTTCATCGGAGACCACGATCAGGTTGTATTGTTCTGCGATCCTGCCGATCTCCACCATCACTTCGCGCGGGGCCACGGCCCCGGTGGGGTTGGATGGATAACCAATAAAGATGACCTTCGTGCGCGGGGTGATGGCCTTGCGGATATCGTCCGGGTCAATGGTGAAGTTGTTTTCGAGCCGCGCTGGAATTTCGATCGGCACGCCGCCAGCCAGGATCACTTCCGCCTGATAGGAAACAAAACATGGGGTCGGAATGATGACCTCATCGCCCGGTTCCAGAATGGCGGTGAAGGTGAGATACAACGCCTCCGAAACACCCACAGTCGCCACAACCTCGGAAAGCGGATCGTATTTTACGTTGTAGAGTTTTTGCAGATTCTCCGCAACTCCCTGACGTAATTCAACCTTGCCGTGATTGGACGTGTAATGCGTTTCACCATTTTGCAGGGAACGAATCCCCGCATCGAGGATCGGTTTGGGTGTGGTGAAATCAGGTTCACCGATTCCCAAAGAGATCACATCCTTCATGGTCGCAACGATATCGAAAAATTTTCTAATGCCGCTGGGCTTTAATTCAGCCACACGTTTCGACAACCGATTCACATTGCTTATTTCACTTGCTGCCTGCATTGAGCCTCCTTATATGGGTTGAACGTGCCAGTCGTCTGAGATTTCCTGGTACGTTAATTCAAATGTAAAACCGTCGGTCGTTTTCACGCAAAAACCTTTTTCACCGGGGCCGCGCCAGCGCGAAATGATCTCTGCAATTTCATAACGGGCTCCCCGCCATAAAAGAGAGAGCGGCCTTTCCGCATATTCAGTGTCGGAACGACATTCCACAGCTTCCATGGCTACAGTTCAACCGAACTTGTATCGCCGATGTTCAACTGCATGACATGACCATCGCCTCGCGCCTTGACCCTGGCCTGCCTGCCGATCAACGAGCGACTCAGCGCCGCATCCTTGATCTCACAACCTGCTTCAATGATGCTCTCCGCGATCTGGCAGTTCTCTATTTTGCAATTTGCGCCGATCGAAGCATACGGCCCAATGGTGGAATTGGAAATCTCCGCGCTTGGATCGATGAATGAAGGCTCAACAATGTTCACGTTTGAACGTTTTAACGCTTCAACGTTTGAACGTTCAAACGCCCCAGCGCTCCAACTTTCCAATAAGGTTTTGTTCGTATCCAAAGTCGCTTCGATGGTTCCCGTATCCAGCCAGGTGCTGATCTGATTCGTGCGGACCTTTGCTCCGTGTTCGATCATCACTGTGATCGTGTCGGTGAGGAAGTATTCGCCCTTGAGCATGATTCCGCGCTGCATTTGTTCATCGATGGCGGCAAGGAGTTTCTCGGCGCTCTTGAAGTAATAACACCCAACCACCACAAGGTTATTGTCCATGCTTTGTGGTTTTTCAATGAAACGCGTCACCCATCCGTTGTTATCCAACTCTGCCACCCCAAAGCGGCGCGGATCAGGCACCGGCATCACCCAGGCCACGCCATCGGCTGCCTCGTTCGCGAGGAAGGAGAAATCTGTCTCCATTAAAGTATCTGAAAAACAGACCATCATCGGGCCGCGCAAATATTCGCGTGAAAGCGCCAACGCGTGTGATTGTCCCTTCATTTCGTGCTGCACTACATAGTGCGCTTTGAGGTTCGGGTATTTTTCTTTGATAAAAGCAGGGACTTGCAGTTCGCCGAGATATGGCCCCACAATGAAAATGTATTCCACATTTTCAGGTTCCGGCAGAGTCTTGAACATATCCATCAAATGTTCAAGTGACGTTTTGCCCGCCACACTTACCAGCGGCTTCGGCTTGCTCCACGTATGCGGGCGCATCCGCGTTCCCCAGCCAGCCATGGGAATGACGATCTTTAGGGTTTCAGCCAAGAGATTTCTCCTGTGAATGATTTCAAGGGTATTTTACCAATGAATACCTGCCAGCGATATAAAAAAACTCCCGTCCTATCTATCGTAGTGCGGGATATTATCCCGCACTACGCCTCACTATCAAGAGCCAGTTCCTTCAGCGGCGGTTGATGACAACTCTAAGTTTGCGGTTACAAAAAAGAGACAGTCACCTCATAAGTGACTGTCTCTTTAATTCACGCACCGATCTACAAAGAATCCTGGTTATTTATTCTTCCATTTGCTCAAGTTTTTCCATCTGCTCTTCGATCAGATCCACATACACCTTGAACGTTTTGGCATCGAGTGAGAATTTTGCTCCCGCTGTTTCAAATAACTCAGGCAGTGAAACCGTGGAACCGAGCGCCAGCGCCTTGCGGTAATTTTCCACAGCTTTCTTCTGGTCTTTGAGTGCATTGGCCCACACCTGCACCGCGCCCAATTGAGCGAGACCATATTCAATGTAATAGAAAGGAGTCGTGTGGATGTGTCCCTGACGATGCCAGTAAGTCGTTTTGGCATCCTCGAGTCCGCTGTAATCCACGCCGGGGAGGAAGCGATCCCACAATTCCCCCCATTTTTTATCACACTGCACCGGGTCTGAACTGATCTGCGGGTTTTCATAGATCCAGTGTTGGAAGGCATCCACCAATGCCATGTACGGCCAGAAGGTAACGATCCCTTCCAAATGTTCGAAGCGGGCGCGGGCAGCTTCGCCCTTGGTGTAGAAACCTCCATGTTCCCTGGTGATGTAGGGAGAAGCCAGCAATTCCATCGCCATGGATGCCACTTCTGCAAATTCAGCAGGGACATAATTCTCGGCGCGCTCATGGAAATATGGAACGACCGCCGCTTCGAATGCATGAAAGGCATGTCCGCCTTCATGCAGTATGGTGTCCACATCCATCGGCGTGCCGGTGTTGCTCATAAAGATAAAAGGCAATTGGCTGACCCCATAGCTCAGGTTGTATGCCCCGGGCGCCTTGTTCTTACGGCTTTCAAGGTCGAGCAGGTCGTTATCCATCATCACTTGAAAGTATTCGCCAAACTTCGGGTCCACCTTGGTAAATACATCCTTCGACCTGGACTTGAATTCTTCGATGGTTTGATATGGCTTGAGTTGACCGCGATTCGATGTATCCACCATCTGGTCCCACGGACGCAGCGTTTCAAGCCCAAGCTTCTTCCTGCGTTTTTCATAGAGGCGGGTCGCCGCAGGGACAACAACCTCTTCGATCGCATCATGAAAGGTCTTGCAATCGGCGGGTGAATAATCGAAGCGGAATCTTTGCGCCCACATATAATCACGATAGTTGGACATACCGGCATTTTTTGTGATCTTGAGCCGTAAGTCCATGTACTTTTTCCACAGGCTGTGGATCGCTTCGCGGTTCTGCACACGCACCTCCGCCACCAGTTTCCACGCCTTTTCGCGGACCGCACGATCCTTGTCTTGATACAGCGGGAACATTTGCGCGATGGTGCGTTCCTCCCCTTCCCACATCATGGTCTGTGCGCCGAGGATCTTGTCGTATTCCCCGTTCAGTTTTTGTTCCTCGGTCAGCAATTCAAGGTTGGCCTGCCTGAAGATATCCGCTTCGGCGCGCATTTTCTTCAGACCCATTTTGAAGTTTTCAGGCTGCAAACCGCTGGCGAGCAGCTTTTCCTTCAGCTTCTGCTCTTCTGTGCGCGCATTGGGCTGGATGGATTCGATAAAGTGATTGAAATTCTTCTCGATCTCTTCATCGGTCGTGTATTGCGTGGTCGCGACAAAACGGCGCGTGTATTGCTCATCCAATCGGTCTGCCAAGGCCGACCAATCGGAAAGCCACTCGCCTATGTTGGCGGCGGTCAATTCGACAGATTGCAAGGCTTTGAAATGTGGTTCGTAATCAGGCCATTCCATTGCAAGGATGGCTTCCGGTGTAGAGGGTAAATTCTTAAGCATGAGAAAACTCCTTTTACTTGTAAACGATAAATCCCAATACCGCCCCGGCTATTACCAGCCAAACCGGGTTGATCTCGGTCAATGTCAACAGTGTAAACGCAGCGATCGCAATACCCACCTTGTCCCAATTTTGTACCAACCCTTTTGCCCAACCCACCTTGCTTACACTGAAAACAGAATACGCCATCGTGTAGGCCGTCCACAGCAACAACCCCACCACAATGGGTCGCACGGCCTTCAACATCGCCGCCACAGCAGGGCTGTCTTTGATGCTGAAGAAATAGATCACCATCACCAACATCAACAACGTGGTCGGAAATACCGTTCCCATTGTCGCAGAGACCGCCCCCCACAACCCCGACATTTTATAGCCCACATAAGCCGAAACCTGCGGCGCAATTGGCCCCGGCAGGGCGTTTCCCACCGCCACTGCATCTGCGAATTCTTCCGTCGTGGCCCAGCCTGCCGTCACCACCTCGCGCTGCATCAAGGCCAGCGAAGCCGGTCCGCCGCCCCATGAGAACAAAGCCACACGGCTGAACAACACGAAAATTTCCCAGAGCAACTTCAATTCCATTTCACCACTCTCCAAACTGCGGGTTGGGTTTGCCCGCTTTGTATTCTTCCAGTCTGCGCACATGCCCGGGCCATAATCCTTCGGGCAATGCATTCAAAGGAAACGACTGAATTTCAGCGATCTCACTGTCGGGTTGGCCTGTGATCTTGAAATCTTCGCAGACAAAAACAAGATTGTGATCGGTCTTCCAATCCTTGAAGCTGGTGTACGCACCCATCAAACGGATCTCCCCGAGTTCCGCGCCTGTTTCTTCATAGGCTTCGCGGCGTGCAGCTTGATCCAATGTTTCGCCGCGTTTGAGTCCGCCGCCGGGCATGAACCAGCCCGGTAGATACGTCTGCCGCACAAGCGTCACTTTTGAATCCTGGATCATCATCACACGCACACCCATGCGCACAGGCCGAAACAAAAAACAAAAGATCCGATAGCCAAGGAATAGAAAACGGATATACATGTTAGGCATGTCCCAAAATCGGATGCGGCTGGTACAACTCTTCGAGCAATTGGATTTCATCCGCTGTGAGTTTGATCTCCAATGCGGCAATGGCCTGATCCAAATGCTCGATCTTGCTCGACCCGATAATGGGTGCGGTGATATGGGGTTTGTTCAACACCCAGGCCAATGCCACCTGTGAAGCCGATGCATTGTGACTCTTCGCCACTCCCGCCGCACGTTCGGCAATGACAAAATCCTCCTCGCGGAAATACAACTCGTTCGCAAATGGATCGCTTTGCGCGCGTGTCGTTTCGCCGCCTCCGCCGCGTTTGCGGTTGCCTGCAAAAAATCCGCGTGCCATTGGGCTCCACGGAATCAACCCAATTCCCTGATCCTTGCACAACGGGATCATCTCACGCTCTTCCTCGCGATATACAAGGTTATAGTGATTCTGCATCGAAACGAATTTTGACCAGCCGTTCATCTCGGAAACATGCAACGCCTTCATAAATTGCCACGCAAACATCGAAGATGCGCCAATGTACCGCGCCTTCCCCGCACGGACAACATCGTTCAATGCTTCCATTGTCTCTTCGATGGGGGTGTTGTAATCCCAGCGGTGGATCTGGTACAAATCCACATATTCCATTTGCAGGCGTTTCAGGGATTTGTCGATGGAGTCCATGATGTGTTTGCGTGAGAGACCGCGGTCGTTCACGTCCTCGCTCATGGTGGAGAACACCTTCGTGGCGACGATCACATTTTCACGTTTTACACCAAAGTGACGAAGTACATTCCCCGTAATTTTTTCGCTTTCACCCAGCGAATAAACATCTGCCGTGTCGAAAAAATTGATTCCCGCATCCAATGCACGTTTTACGAATGGTTTGGCCTGTTCTTCATCCAACATCCACTCGCGCCATTGCTTCGAGCCGTAGGTCATCATCCCCAAACACAGCCGCGAGACTTTCAATCCAGTTTTGCCGAGGTTGGTGTATTGCATTGTGAATCTCCTTGATGTTGGATGGTAGATTTTATGCTCCCACCGCCGTCCTCGGCGGTGGAGGGGATAGCCATTCATTTATGTCTGTAACAGGGATCAAAGGCTTTCTACCATTGTCATAATGACAGGCGCTGGAAAAAGCGTAATCTGCCCGGTCTTCGACAAGTGTCCAGCCTTTGGCTATGGGGTTTTGGTGAATATACTCGATTTTCTGCCATAAAAATTCTGTTGAGTAAACGTTCTTGGCTTGAATATCCTGCCAGATGCTATGTTCGTGTCTTTCGTCCCTGCGTTTTTGATGAAACACGTTTAACAGTTCCGGCTTGTTTTCGGCTTTTAGCATTTTGATGATCTCATGCGCTGTGAAAGAACCAAATTGCTGAAGGATGTTTCCAATTGAATCGGATTCTGGCTTGATAATTGCATGTATGTGAGAAGGCATGATTACAAACGCAAACAACAAAATTCGTTTTTGTTCCTGCATCCATGCCAGGGAATCCATTGGAATTTTTGCATATTCAGGCATTGCAAATAGATGCTTCCATTCTATGACGGATGCGGTTATGAAATATAAGTGGGCAGGGTCATGTGAGGAAGAAAAGGTCATGAAGATTGCTTCCTGCCACCCCGCGCCGGGGACGGCGCTGTGAGCACATTTGGATGGTGGATAGTGGTTGGTAAACCGTTTTTTGTACCGTCCACTTTCCAGTGTGTTTATATGATTGTCAGCTTTGCGAGGCTTGCCGCCAATCGTTTGATGCCTACCGATTCAAAGACCACATCCACGATCTCGTCGCCATCTTGTAATTTGCTATCGAGTACGATGCCCTCGCCCCACAAACCATGACGGACCCTTGTCCCAGCTTTGTAGGTGCTGGTTTGAACAGGAGCAGGTTTGGGCGGAGTCGGAAGCGCCCATCTTGTATCGGAGGCAGACGTGTCGGGGCGTCCGTATAATCCGCGTGAGGTGGTGGGTTTGCCGGTGCGTGTTTTCCCAACCAGCAATTCGGCGGGCAGGTCTTCGAGAAAACGTGAGGGATAAGTCTCTTCCGACATGCCGCGTCCACCGCGTTGAATGGCGCGCAACAGGTAGAGTTTATCTTTTGCGCGGGTGATGCCGACGTAAAAGAGGCGGCGTTCTTCTTCCATTTGTTCAGGTTCATCGAAAGAGCGGCTGTGTGGAATGATGCCATCGTCGAGGCCAACAATGAAGACCGCGCCGAACTCAAGTCCTTTTGCGGCATGCAGGGTGAGCAGGGTGGGCGCGTTCATGTCTGTGATCGTGTCTTGGTCGGCGACAAGCGCGATGTTTTCGAGGAATTCATCAAGCGTGCGTGTGGAATATTCAAGCGCGAGGCGTTTGAGTTCCTGCACGTTTTCCCAACGGTCTTTGCTTTCATCAGAATCATCTTCGACGATGTATTCTTTGTAGTTGATATCTTTAACGATCTTTTCAAAGAGTTCGGCGGGGGTGGCGGTGGCCGCCATGGCGCGCCAGGTGGCGAGCATCCCGCCGAAATCAGCGAGGGGTAGTGCGGCACGGCCTGTGAAGGATTTATAGAAAGGCGAGTCACTGCCGCGCGCAAGATCAAGCAGGATCGCACCGGGTGAGGTGTTGTTTTGGCGGGCGGTTAAGTGAAGGGTGGTCAGCGTTTTTTCACCGATGCCGCGCGGCGGTACATTGATAATACGGTCGAGGCTGGCTTCATCGGCAAGGTTGTGGATAAGGCGTATGAAGGCGATCACATCTTTAACTTCGCGGCGTCCATAAAATCTTTGCGCGCCGACGAGCTTGTAAGGAAGGCGTGCCTGCAGGAACGCTTCTTCAAGCAGACGCGACATGGCATTGGTACGGTACATCACTGCACAGTCGCCGGGTTCGAATTGCCTGCTGGCGACAAGTTGGGCGATGGTATCCACCACAAAAGATGCTTCGCCGTAATCGTCGCGGGCCTCGTAGAAAAATATCTTTTCGCCCGGGCCGCGGTCGCTGAACAGTCTTTTCTTGTGGCGGTTGCGCGCACGGTCGATCACACTGGTGGCGGCATCCAGAATGTTTTGATGCGAGCGGTAGTTTTGTTCGAGCAGGACCACCTGTGCATCAGGGAAATCCTGTTCAAAACGTTTGATGTTGCGATAGTCGGCACCGCGCCAGGCGTACACACTCTGATCGGGGTCGCCAACGCAAAAGATGTTTTTGTGATGAGAAGCAAGGTGTTTCACCAGGGCATACTGCGCAAGGTTGGTATCTTGAAATTCATCCACCAACACATGGCGGAAGCGCTGGGCATACCTATCACGCACGGCAGGGACATCCTCCAGCAATCGTGCGGTGTACACCAACAAGTCATCAAAGTCCACGGCATTCATTGAGATCAGCCGTTTTTGATATTCAACATACACACGTTTCACCACTTCGTCACGGTAGGTGTTGATCGGATAATCCTCTGCACCGATCAATTCATTCTTCGCGCGTGAAATGGATGCGTGAACGCTGGCGGGACGATACAACTTTTCGTTGAGATTCAACTCACGGATGATCGCTTTTACGATGCGTTCCTGATCGTCTGAATCGTAGATCACAAAATTTGACTCAAGCGGCAGATGGTCCGATTCACGCCTGAGAATGCGCGCGCAAATCGAGTGGAACGTGCCGAGCATCATTCCCTCGGTGGCCTGCTCGTTCAGCATGGCCTTTACACGTTGATCCATTTCCTTCGCAGCTTTATTGGTGAACGTGACCGCAAGAATCTGCCATGGGCGGATTCCCTCCGATGCGATCAAATAAGCGATGCGTTGAGTCAACACCCGCGTCTTTCCCGACCCCGGGCCTGCCACGACCAAAACAGGCCCATCCGCCGCTGTGACAGCGCTCTTTTGTTGTGCATTAAGTTTTTTGAGAAATTCCATGTCCGCCATTATAAATGCTCTGGCGGGGGCATTGCCCCCGCCAGAGCGGTGAATATCATTTTGAATGTTGAAGGGAAATGCTTATTTCAATTCAGATGTGCAGTTGGGGCAGCGGGTAGCCTTGATGGAAATGGTAGAGAAGCAGTGAGGGCATTCTTTGGTGGTTGGGGCTGCAGCGGGTGCCGGGGGTGGGGTCTTCTTCATGCTATTGGCTGCTTTGACAACCAGGAAGATGACAAAGGCAACGACAAGGAAGTCGATGACCGATTGAATGAACACACCCCATTTGACCACGGCAGCGCCAACGGTCAGGGATTTCTCGCTGAAGTTGATCCCGCCCATGACCAATCCGATCAATGGCATCAAAATATCATTGACCAGCGAACCGACGATCTTGCCAAAGGCACCGCCGATGATGACCGCTACGGCAAGGTCGAGCACATTGCCGCGCATGACGAACTCTTTGAATTCTTTTAACATGGGATTCTCCTTGTGATGATGGCTTGGCTTTGAATTCTATTTTAGGAAGGGGGGCTTGTCAACAAACTGCACCCATGAAATGTCTCGGGTACAAATCCCTGCCTGTGTTTTGGAACTTCTGATCTCTGATTTGTATGACAAGCGGCTTTAAACAAGGGTTAAAAAAACAGTTCTCCAGTAGGGGGTGGATTCCAGTCTTTTGGTGTATTTTTATACATGTACTGGACTGGACAAGCCAGTCATAAAGTTTGTCGTGTTGACGGCTTAATGGAATTAGGTATAATTCGGTTCGCCTGCAGCCAGAAAAATGCAGGCAGTTATTATCCCAATTTAGAAAAGGACCTAGCGGATGCCTGATCTTTTATTAGATGTAAGAGGGCTTGAGACTCAATTCAAGACCCCAGATGGGATTGTTCACGCAGTAAATGGTGTCTCTTTCGGACTCAAAGAAGGTGAGACACTCGGTGTAGTGGGGGAAAGTGGTTGCGGTAAGAGCGTTACTATGCACTCAGTACTGGGTTTGATTCCCTCACCTCCAGGAAAAGTCACGGCGGGGGAAGCGTTCTTTTTTGGCCAAGATCTCCTTAAAATGACACATGAAGAAATTCGCCATGTGCGCGGTGCGCAGATCAGCATGGTCTTTCAGGATCCCATGACCTCCCTGAACCCTGTGTTGACGATTGGCCGTCAATTGCAGGACCCGTTGATGTTGCACACCGGTATGACCAAGAATCAGGCATTGGAACGTGCTGCCGAATTGTTGAGTCTGGTTGGCATCCCCAATGCCAAAGACCGGCTGAACGATTACCCACATCAATACTCAGGCGGTATGCGCCAGCGCGTGATGATCGCCATGGCGCTTTCGTGCAGCCCGCAAATTTTGATCGCAGACGAACCAACCACGGCGTTGGATGTAACCATTCAAGCTCAAATCGTGGATTTGGTCAAACGTCTGCGTGAAGAGTTGGGCATGTCCATTGTCTGGATCACCCATGATCTCGGCGTTGTGGCTGGTATCGCTCAACGTGTTTTGGTGATGTATGGCGGCTTTATTATTGAAGAAGCCTCCGTCGCTGAGTTGTTTGCGAATCCATCCCATCCTTACACCCTGGGTCTCTTGGGAAGCCTGCCTCGTGTAGATGATACCGAACATGGTCGTTTGTTCTCCATCGAAGGACATCCCCCAGTCCTCTACAAAAAACCGACTGCATGTCCGTTCGCCCCGCGTTGTAAATGGGCCATGGAAAGATGTTGGAAGGAAAACCCGGCCCTTGAGCAGATCGCAAATGAACACCGTGTGGCCTGCTGGGTCGACACCAAAACGGGGAGAAACCGCTAATGAACTCGCAGAATACAAATGAAGTATTGTTGAAGGTCGATGACCTTAAGATGCATTTCCCCATTTATCGTGGTGTGTTCCAGCGCCAAGTTGGTGCTGTTCATGCTGTGGATGGTGTTTCCTTTGATGTGATGCGTGGCGAAACATTAGGCTTGGTGGGTGAATCGGGCTGCGGAAAGTCCACTACGGGTAGAACGGTTTTACAGTTGTACAAGCCGACCGCTGGCAATGTGGTGTTTGATGGCGTTAATTTGGTTGGCCTGAAAAACGAAGAGATGCGCAAGACCCGCCGCAAGATCCAGATGATCTTTCAAGATCCCTATGCCAGCTTAAACCCCCGTATGACAGTTGCCGATATCATCTCCGAACCTTTGATGGTTCATAATGTCGGTACTGGCAAGGAAATTCAGGAACGCGTCGCCCATCTCCTCGAACTGGTCAACCTGAATCCGGCATTCGCCACCCGTTACCCGCATGAATTCTCCGGCGGACAGCGTCAGCGTATTGGCATCGCCCGCGCTTTGGCGCTTCAACCTTCCTTTATCGTCTGCGATGAGCCCATCTCTGCGTTGGATGTTTCGATCCAGGCGCAGGTGGTTAACCTGCTGGAAGAATTGCAGGAACAATTCAACCTGACATACCTGTTCATTGCGCATGACCTTTCAATGGTTCGCCATATCAGCAAGCGCATTGCAGTAATGTATCTGGGTGTGATCATGGAATTGGCGGAGCGCGACGAACTGTATCTCAAGCCCCTTCATCCATACACACAGGCCTTGCTTTCGGCAGTGCCCATTCCAGACCCGGTTGCAGATTCCAAGCGCAAGCGTATCATCCTTGAGGGAGATGTCCCGTCACCGGTGAATCCACCTTCGGGTTGTCGTTTCCGCACACGTTGCCCAATTGCAGACAAGGTTTGCGCTGAATCCCGACCTGAATTTCGTGAAGTTACTCCAGGCCATTTTGTGGCCTGTCATTTGGTCAAATAATCTTTCCTGGTAAAGGAGGTGATTGCTGCAAGTAAGTGACCGTAAATGTCCACACTGTCAAACAATGTAAGTTTTTTAAACCAAAATTTCCAAATTTTGCGAGGAGAAGAAAAATGCGTAAAATGTTTGCTTTACTGAGCCTTCTCGTCATCGCCAGCATGGCCCTCTCGGCCTGCGGCGGAACCGCCCCCACCGCGGCTCCTTCCACCGGCGATACGACGACCGAAGCCACCGAGGCCCCTTCCACCGATACCGGTAGTGAAGCCCCCGCTGCTGAATTCAAGTCTGCTGATCCCGCCACACTTGTTGTTGCTGAATCTGAAGTTGGTATCGACACCCTTGACCCCGCTCTGGCTTACGATACCGCTTCCGGTGAAATCATCCAGAACACCTACGAAACCCTCGTGTTCTACGATGGGGAAGCCACCGATAAATTCGTACCGATGCTGGCTGAATCCTGGGAACTGTCTGATGATGGCATGACCTACACCTTCAAGATCCGCTCCGGCGTGAAATTCCATGAAGGTCAGGATATGACCGCCTCTGACGTGGCATACTCCTTCCAGCGCGGTTTGCTGCAGGGCGGCACCTCCTCCCCGCAGTGGCTGTTGGCTGAGCCGTTCTTCGGCGTCGGCGTTGATGATGTCTCCGTGGTCGTAGACCCCGAAGGTACCCTGTATGATGACCGCGAACTGCTCTCCGCGTTCGATGCTGCTGCTGTGAAGGCTGCCTGTGAAAAAGTTCAGGCTGCGATCGTGGCTGACGATGCCGCTGGCACCGTAACCATGACCCTTGCTCAGCCTTGGGGTCCTTTCCTCTCCACCATTGCCCAGACCTGGGGCTCTGTCATGAGCAAGAGCTGGGTTGTTGAGAACGGTGGTTGGGATGGTTCCTGCGATACCTGGCAGAACTTCTACGGCATGGCTTCAGCTGACGATCCCTTCAGTGGCATCGTCAACGGCACCGGCCCCTTCACCCTTGAGAAATTCGCCAACGGCGAAGAGATCATTCTTGCGAAAAACCCCAACTATTGGGGTGAACCCGCCAAGCTTGATCGTGTCATCCTCAAGCAGGTCCCTGAATGGGGTACCCGCTTCGCGATGATGCAGGCTGGTGATGCAGATGTAGCGACCGTACCTTCTGCCAACCGCTCCCAGATGGACGAATTGGTCGGCGAATACCAAGTCTTTGACCTCACTGCCAACACCTACGGCCCGTTGCAGGAAGTCTGTGGATATGATGACTCTGGTTTGGGCGCTGCCAAGTTCACCGCTTGTGCTGCTGGCGAAACCGGCAACGGTGGACCTTTCCGCCTGCGCATCGGCCGCCCGGCTCTGCAGATGGACGTGCTCCTGACCAACTGGAACATTGCGACCTCCGAAGAAAGCCCGAACCCCTACATCGGCTCCGGCGCTTTGGATGGCAATGGTATCCCCGCTGACTTCTTCAGCGATGTCCACATCCGCAAGGCGTTTGCCTACTGCTTCGATTGGGACACCCTGATCAACGACGTGTTCAGCGGCGAAGCTGTGCAGTCCTACCAGCTGCCCCTCGCTGGCATGCCTGGCTACTTCCCCGATACTCCTCACTACTCCTTCGACATAGCCCAGTGTGAAGCTGAATTCAAGCTCGCTGACGTGGACAAGGATGGAATTGCTGCTGGTGACGATCCCGAAGGCGATGTTTGGACCACTGGTTTCCGTGTTCAGATGGCCTACAATCAGGGCAACAACACCCGCCAGACCATCACCGAAATTCTCGCTGGCAACCTCGCCGCTGTGAACGAACTGTTCCTGGTTGAGACCCTCGGTCTGCCGTGGCCTGCTTACCTCCGCGCACAGCGCGCCAAGCAGATCCCGATCATGACCGGTGGTTGGTTGGAAGACATTCACGATCCGCACAACTGGTATCAGCCGTACACCACCGGTACCTATGGTGGCCGCCAGTCCCTGCCGGATGATGTCAAGGCTCAGTTCCGTGACATTCTCGAACGCGGTGTATCCGAGACCGATCCCGCCAAGCGCGCCGAGATCTACAAGGAAGCGAACCAGCTTTACTACGATCTGGCTGTTGGTATTCCGTTGGATGTTACAACCTCCCACGGTTTCTCACAGCGCTGGGTGAAGGGTGTCGTTCTTAACCCGATCTTCCCCGGTAACTACTTCTACACCATGTACAAAGACTAGTCTTCGGACTGGTTGATGCAAAAAATTCGGAGGCCTGGCAACAGGCCTCCGAACCAATAGTGTCATTCTGTTTTGCAGAATAAAAAGAATGGAATATTCTTTTTATTTCGGAAGCCAGAATATACTGAAGATGAAAGAGGTTGTTTAATGACTACATACATCATTCGACGTTTGTTGTTGGTGCCGGTACTCCTTTTTGGGGTGACGATATTGATCTTTGCCATGTTGCAGTTCCTTTCCCCGGTAGAGCGGACGGCACTTTATGTTCGCGATTTCCCAAAGAATGAAAAAGCCATCGAAGGTTTGATCAAACGCTATGGATTTGATCAGCCGTTCTATGTGCAATATTGGACCTGGCTGGTGGGCAAAGTAGATAGCACCACAGGCGAACGTGAAGGCGGCATCCTTTTTGGAAACTTTGGATATTCCCGCTCCGCTTCACAACCGGTTGCTGAATTAATTCAACGCCGTTTCCCCAACACACTTGATTTGACCATCTGGGCGGTTGCTCCAATGATCTTGATAGGTATTTGGCTGGGGGTGCAGGCGGCAGTGCATCACAATGGTTTCATCGATCAGGCTGCCCGCGCATTTAGTATCGTTGGAACGTCCTTTCCATCTTTCGTCTTCGGCTTGTTGATGTTGCTGATCTTTTATGCGAATCTTCACTGGTTCTCCCCGGGTCGTCTTTCAGATGAATTCAACCGTGTGGTCGAATCAGAGGCCTTCCGTCAGTACACCACTGTTCTTACCATTGATGCCCTTCTAAACGGCCGTTTCGATGTGTTCCTTGATGCATTGAGGCACATGTTCCTGCCCATCCTCACTCTCTCTTATATTAACTGGGCCACCTTCCTTCGTGTAACTCGCGGTTCCATGCTGGAAACACTGCGCATGGAATATGTCAACACAGCCCGCGCCATGGGTTTGCCTGAAAGAGATGTGATATTCAAACATGCCCAACCAAACGCCATGTTGCCGGTGCTGACTCTGGCGGGGTTTAGTGTGGTTGGTTTGCTTGGCGGTGTGGTTATCACAGAAACGGTTTATAACTTCCCTGGGATTGGTTCGGCAGCGGCTCGTGCAGCCACCAGTCTGGACGTGGTTGCCATGTTGGGCTTTGCCCTTTTCAATGGTTTCATTCTGATCGTGGCAAACCTGGTTGTGGATGTGCTCTACGCGTTCGTTGATCCCCGCGTACGCTTATCATAAAGGAGAATTAAAAATGACAGCAGCAACTCCCAGCGGCGATAACACCCTGTTAGGCGAGAATGTCGCCACCAGAAAAATTGGACGCGTTGAACGCTTTTTAGGCCCCGAAAACTACCGCATTATCACCGGCCTGCTCAAAACACCTGCATCCATTGCTGGGTTCTTTTTGATCGGTTTCTTTATCTTCGTTGCCATTGCAGCACCGGTCATCATGCCCCCAGTCACTCCAAACGATCCATACAAAATTCCGCGTGATGGCTTCCGTTCAGATCCCCGCCCCATGGGCTCGGCCTGGACCCGCAATGTCCCGGATATTCCATTTTGGTACACGGCATTGACCGGTAAAGATAAATGGGTCCACATTATGGGCACCTCTGAAGGCCAATACGATATCTTCTACGGCATGGTTTGGGGTACCCGCACAGCCTTTCAGACCGGTTTGGTTGTAACCTTCTCCACCTTCCTCATTGGCATTATCTACGGTTCCGTTTCTGCTTATTATGGCGGAGTTGTGGATAATATTATGATGCGCATTGTGGATGTGTTGTTGATCCTGCCCGGTATTTTGGCTGTGCTCATTCTTGCTGCGGTGCTCACACCAAAGATCGGTAAGAGTTTGATACCAGCCATGGCGGCGCTCATCGCGTTTGGGTGGATGGGATATTCCCGCATCATTCGCGGCGATATCCTGTCTGTGAAGGAGCGCGATTATGTTCTGGCGGCCCGAGTGATCGGCGTCAAGGACAGCCGCATTCTTTTCCGCCACATTCTCCCAAACGCCATTTTCCCCACCCTTGTGTTGGCTTCACTGGCCATTGGTGATGTGGTGCTCTCCTTTGCAGCCCTTTCCTTCCTCGGCATTGGTACAGAAGTTGGTTACGCTGACTGGGGTCAGGTAATTTCCTTCGCCCGCAACTGGATCACCAGTTTGAATACCTACTGGTATATCATTGTCTGGCCAGGGGTGACCCTCGTATTGTTCGTCATGGGTTGGAATCTGGTTGGCGATGCCCTGCGCGATGTGCTGGATCCCCGCATGCGCGGCAAGACTTAATCTGTGCAGTACAGATTCTTTTCTCAATTATTGTTGGTCACTATTGGAATGGCCCTGCTCTTTGCAGGGCTATTCTTCGATATTGACACAGTTGCTTCCCAGGCAGTTGCCACACCCACCATAGATCGGCTTGCCCAACCCACCCTGCCTGCCGACCCCACACAGGCCGATCAAGGTTCGCAGGTGTATTGGCTATCCTGCCTGCCTTGTCACGGTGATCGCGGTCAGGGGTTGACGGATGAATTTCGCCAAACTTATCCGGTGGAAGATCAGAATTGCTGGATTTCAGGTTGTCATGGCAAACGACCCTACGATAACGGATTTACACTGCCGACTGCCATTCCTGCCATTGTAGGTCCCAACACTTTGCAAAAATTTGAGACGGCGGCCAGTTTAAGATCTTATATCTTTGCGGCCATGCCTTATTGGAAACCTGCCAGCCTGACCGAAGAAGAGACATGGCAGGTCACGGCATACATACTTCGTGAAAGTAAACGCCTGCCTGCGGATATGGAACTCAACGCCTCCAACGCCGCCTCCGTGTTGGTCGGCCCTCCTGTTGCAACTTCCACCCCTCAACCTGGTCCTGACTCTGTAATCAATCTAGATGAGATACAGAGACCAGTTCTAATAGTTGCTGTTCTTGTTGTAGCGCTGCTTCTTGCTCTGCGCATTTTCAAAACCACTGTCAATAAAGAATAATGAATTAAGCCGCCCGTAAAGGCGGCTTAATCGTATAATTGAAACGGACTTGATTTGGGCAGGTACGATCTTTTTTGATACCTGCTTGTCTGTAAGTAAAAAGGAGGTGGTTGTTTGCAGATATTGGTATTTTTGAATGTTTTATGTCCGCCAATGTAGTTCGTAAAACAAAATCTCGTGAGGAGAACAAAAAATGCGTAAAATGTTTGCTTTACTGAGCCTTCTCGTCATCGCCAGCATGGCCCTCTCGGCCTGCGGCGGAACCGCCCCCACCGCGGCTCCTTCCACCGGCGATACGACGACCGAAGCCACCGAGGCCCCTTCCACCGATACCGGTAGTGAAGCCCCCGCTGCTGAATTCAAGTCTGCTGATCCCGCCACACTTGTTGTTGCTGAATCTGAAGTTGGTATCGACACCCTTGACCCCGCTCTGGCTTACGATACCGCTTCCGGTGAAATCATCCAGAACACCTACGAAACCCTCGTGTTCTACGATGGGGAAGCCACCGATAAATTCGTACCGATGCTGGCTGAATCCTGGGAACTGTCTGATGATGGCATGACCTACACCTTCAAGATCCGCTCCGGCGTGAAATTCCATGAAGGTCAGGATATGACCGCCTCTGACGTGGCATACTCCTTCCAGCGCGGTTTGCTGCAGGGCGGCACCTCCTCCCCGCAGTGGCTGTTGGCTGAGCCGTTCTTCGGCGTCGGCGTTGATGATGTCTCCGTGGTCGTAGACCCCGAAGGTACCCTGTATGATGACCGCGAACTGCTCTCCGCGTTCGATGCTGCTGCTGTGAAGGCTGCCTGTGAAAAAGTTCAGGCTGCGATCGTGGCTGACGATGCCGCTGGCACCGTAACCATGACCCTTGCTCAGCCTTGGGGTCCTTTCCTCTCCACCATTGCCCAGACCTGGGGCTCTGTCATGAGCAAGAGCTGGGTTGTTGAGAACGGTGGTTGGGATGGTTCCTGCGATACCTGGCAGAACTTCTACGGCATGGCTTCAGCTGACGATCCCTTCAGTGGCATCGTCAACGGCACCGGCCCCTTCACCCTTGAGAAATTCGCCAACGGCGAAGAGATCATTCTTGCGAAAAACCCCAACTATTGGGGTGAACCCGCCAAGCTTGATCGTGTCATCCTCAAGCAGGTCCCTGAATGGGGTACCCGCTTCGCGATGATGCAGGCTGGTGATGCAGATGTAGCGACCGTACCTTCTGCCAACCGCTCCCAGATGGACGAATTGGTCGGCGAATACCAAGTCTTTGACCTCACTGCCAACACCTACGGCCCGTTGCAGGAAGTCTGTGGATATGATGACTCTGGTTTGGGCGCTGCCAAGTTCACCGCTTGTGCTGCTGGCGAAACCGGCAACGGTGGACCTTTCCGCCTGCGCATCGGCCGCCCGGCTCTGCAGATGGACGTGCTCCTGACCAACTGGAACATTGCGACCTCCGAAGAAAGCCCGAACCCCTACATCGGCTCCGGCGCTTTGGATGGCAATGGTATCCCCGCTGACTTCTTCAGCGATGTCCACATCCGCAAGGCGTTTGCCTACTGCTTCGATTGGGACACCCTGATCAACGACGTGTTCAGCGGCGAAGCTGTGCAGTCCTACCAGCTGCCCCTCGCTGGCATGCCTGGCTACTTCCCCGATACTCCTCACTACTCCTTCGACATAGCCCAGTGTGAAGCTGAATTCAAGCTCGCTGACGTGGACAAGGATGGAATTGCTGCTGGTGACGATCCCGAAGGCGATGTTTGGACCACTGGTTTCCGTGTTCAGATGGCCTACAATCAGGGCAACAACACCCGCCAGACCATCACCGAAATTCTCGCTGGCAACCTCGCCGCTGTGAACGAACTGTTCCTGGTTGAGACCCTCGGTCTGCCGTGGCCTGCTTACCTCCGCGCACAGCGCGCCAAGCAGATCCCGATCATGACCGGTGGTTGGTTGGAAGACATTCACGATCCGCACAACTGGTATCAGCCGTACACCACCGGTACCTATGGTGGCCGCCAGTCCCTGCCGGATGATGTCAAGGCTCAGTTCCGTGACATTCTCGAACGCGGTGTATCCGAGACCGATCCCGCCAAGCGCGCCGAGATCTACAAGGAAGCGAACCAGCTTTACTACGATCTGGCTGTTGGTATTCCGTTGGAAGTTGCGACCTCCCACGGTTTCTCACAGCGCTGGGTACAGGGTATTGTATTCAACCCGATCTTCCCCGGCTTCTATTACTACACCATGTACAAAGACTAGTCTTCTGACTGGTCGATGTAGACTTACTATGCAAAAAAGCAAGCCGCCCGACAAAGGCGGCTTGCTTGTATAATTGGCAGATGCGTTTTTTCAAAAAGGAATTTGCCATGCCCTCTTCCAAAGCGAATGTAAAACTGTTCCTCTTTTTTCTCTTTCTATTTATCATGGCCTGTGGTTTTTCCTCTGCCACGCCGGAACCTACAGCCATTCCTGCCAACACAGAAATTCCCCTTCCCACAGCAACCCCGATCCCCAGTTCGTTGACAGTATGCCTGGGTCAGGAACCCAATACCTTGTATCCCTATGGCGGACCGAACACCGCGGCCCGCAGTGTTTTGGCCGCCGTTTACGACGGGCCGATTGACATGGTCGGATATGAGTATCAGCCGGTCATCCTTTCGCAATTGCCGTCTATTGAAAACGGCGACGCCCAGATCGTCCCAACCACGGTTCAGCCTGGAGGTCAGGCAGTGGATGCGGAAGGGAATCTCGTCCTGCTGGAACGCGGTAAAAAATTCCGCCCTGCTGGCTGCCGCGGCGATGACTGCATCATCACCTATGATGGCTCCACCCCGCTCGAAATGGACCAGATGGTTGTCACCTTCCGTTTGCGCGAAGGATTGACTTGGGCAGACGGCACTCCCATGGTTTCCGATGATTCGGTGTATGCCTACGATATTTCACGCGATTCCAACGCGGTTGCAAATACCTATCTCATTGACCGTACCTATACCTATGAAGCCACTGACCCGCTCACCGTGCAATGGTGGGGCATGCCAGGCTTCATTGACCCAACCTACTTTACTAATTTCTGGACACCCGCTCCACGCCATCTGTGGAGTCAGTTTCCAGCTGACCAATTACCCGAAATTGATATCGCCTCACGGACACCAGTCGGCTGGGGACCATACGTCATTCAAGAATGGATCGCAGGGGACCATATCACCCTGACAAAGAATCCTTATTATTCAGCCGCCGCAGATGGTTTTCCGAAATTCGATACCCTGTCATTCCGTTTTATTGCTGACCCCGATACCGCGCTGAGCGAAATGGTGGCTGGCCGTTGTGACATCCTTGATCCAAGCATCCGACTCGATAACCATGCCAGTCTGTTGCTGGAAATGGAAAAAGGCGAACAGGCACAGGTTTTCTTTACGCCCGGCATGACCATTGAATGGCTGGGCATTGGCACAACCCCATCCACCTACGATGATGGGTACGACACCACCTACCAAAACGACCGCCCCGACTTTTTCTCCGACCCGCACACTCGTCAGGGCATTGCTTATTGTCTCGACCGCCAATCCGTTGTCAACAATGTCCTGTTCGGCCTCACCACCATCCCAGCCACCTATCTTCCCGTTGGGCATCCGCTGTATGACAACAACCTGCAACCGCTTCCATTTGATGTTGCCACAGGTGTTTCGTTGCTTGAACAGGCAGGCTGGAAGGATACCGACGGCGATCCCACCACCCCGCGTCAGGCGGTCAATGTAAAGAACGTGAAGGCGGGTACACCCCTTCAACTGAATTACTACACCACCACAGCCACCCAACGCAGACAGGTGGTGGAAATCCTGCAAAATTCACTGGCGCAATGCGGAATCGGACTCAATGTGCAATACTTCTCGCAAAACGATTTGTATGCCTCCGGACCCGATGGGGCACTCTTTGGCCGCCGTTTCGACCTTATTGAATATGCCATGGGGGTAGGCAGCATTGAACCTCCTTGCGATTGGTTCACCTCCGAAGAAATTCCAACCAGCGAAAACTCATGGGTCGGCACCAACGTTACCGGCTACCGCAATGAAGCCTACGATACCGCCTGCCGCACCGCACAATTGTCCCTGCCTGATGAGCAAACCTACGTTGATTCGTACCGTCAAACTCAGGTGTTATTCTCTTCTGAACTCCCTGCCATACCGTTGTATTACCGCCTGCGGGTGGCCGCTGCCCGCCCCGGCCTTTGTCACTTCGAACTCGACCCGACCGCCAACCCGCTTTGGAATATCGAAGCGATAGCTACCGGCGAAGCCTGCCAGAATTAATGCGACGACTCTTCCACATTGGGCTTTTTCTAACCCTTTTGCTCGTCTCATGCTCCCCGCAGCCTGCCCGGGTGGCAGAGCCAACCAGCATTCCCACCCCGACGCTTGCCCCTGTTGTGGCGCATGCACCTGAGATTCGATTTGCATTGGTTGGCGAACCCCAAACGGTCAATGTTTGGCAATTGTTCGACACCCCCGGCGCATCCTATGCAGACTATGCTTTGCGCGCCGACTCTTGGCCGCGCCTCTATCACCTCCTGCCTCCAGAATTTACTTTTGAACCCCTGGCAGCATCTGGCTTGCCCACCGCATTCACGCAGGAAAACGATTTTTACGTCGCTGCCGTCAAACTCCGTACCGATTTGAAGTGGACCGATGGGTCTGCATTCACTGCAGAAGATGTCGCCTTCACGGTGAATGCCGCCCTCGCTTTCGAACTCGGTTTTGACTGGAGCGAATTCTATCCGAGTGATGATCTCCACCATGCCGAAGCGCTGGATGCATCCACGGTGAAATATTATTTCAAGCAGGAACCCAATGTAGGCGCATGGCAATACGGCGCATTGCAGGGCCCTGTTGTGCAAAAAGCTTTTTGGGAAGGGGCGGTAAATGCCGCGGCCAATTCCCTGCCAACCGAAACCCTGCGAACCGAAATCGCAAAGACACAAGCCGACCTTGAAACGGTCAAACGGGATGTGGCCGAGTTGAGCGAACAGGTGCTTGCATTGATCCTGAGCGGCAAACAAAATCGAATTTTAGACAGTGACCTCAAACGAAAGCAGAACGAACAGATCTTTGTGCAAAGCAATCTCGACCGCTTGCTTGAAGAATATGCGGCAGATATCGCTGCATCCCAATCTGCTTTGTATGCTTCTTCTGATGAAAAAGAACCCCTGCTTGGCAGTTGGATTCCTCTCGGCATGGAAGATGGTCAATGGGTGAACGAAGCCAACCTTGAGTTTCCATTTATCCAGCCGGGTTTTGATCGTGCCGTGTATAAAATTTTCGAAAGCGAGACCGAAGCCCTGACCGCTTTTGAAAATGGGGAAGTTGACGCCATCCTCGCACCCGCTGGAATAAGTTCGAACATCCCCGGAATGGTGTATAGCCCCACGTATAGTGCGCGTTTCCTTGTGTTCAATCCCTTGAAAACGCAATTTGCCGACCCTGCCTTTCATTCTGCCCTCAGCTGTATGCTGGATCGAAATACACTTTCGTCTGATAGACTGCAAAACCAGGCCTTTCCATTCGATGCTTTTGTGCTTTCTCCGCAATGGCAGGATTCTGCCGCACAAGATCCCTGCACCGGGTTGGATGAAGCCACACGGATCGGGCAGGCAGTGAAATTTATGAAGGATGCCGGTTATTTTTGGGCGAAAGAGCCTGATGCAAACGGCGCCGGGCAGGGACTGCGCTATTCAAACGGTGATTTATTTCCAACAGCGGTCTTACTGAGTCCCACAAAAGATGAAGACCCATTGCGGTATGCCGCTGCTAATTACGTGTCAGAACGAGCTGAATATTTGGGCGTTTCCATCACAGTACAGACAGCATCCATGGATGATTTGATCTATGCTGTGTACAGTTCTCAACAATATGACCTTGCCATAACAGGCTGGCGGCTGAGTGAATACCCGGCTTATTTGTGCGAAATGTTCGATGGGCGGTCACAGCATTTGTATACCAGTGACAGGTTCCAGTCCGCGTGTGATGCGCTAAAAGGAGAATCTGACCTGGAGCGGGCGCGGCAGGGGTTCCGTCAGATCGAGTCTGCTTTGATGATGGAACTGCCCTTCATTCCGCTTTTTACGGTGGCGCGGGCTGATCTGTATCAAAAAATCGCCTATCCTGCCGAAAAAGTCTTGAATAGTTGGGGCGGATTGTATGGAGCACCTTCCTTTGCAGTTCCATTGCCATAACCAGTATGGCAGTAGCAAAGTCGCTTAACAAAAATAGAGACTTGGAACGCGAATAGCGCGAATGGGCGAATTTCGCAAATTTTCTTGGATTTATTCGCCCCATTCGTAAATTCGTGGCATTCGTGTTGAGGTTTTCCTGACTTTGCTATAGCCATGCCATAACCAGGTGGCGCAATTCGCATTTTTGTTGTTGGAAGTTATAATTGTTTGAGAAAGAAG
>DAOQID010000038.1:0-1216 GCA_035339375.1 Anaerolineales bacterium
TACCAACGACAGATTTTAAGTCTGTTGCGTCTGCCGATTCCGCCATCGCCCCGGCGATTCATATTTTACCTTAATTTCACGCTCATGCATTCAATGGCTCTCATGACAAGTGAATAAAGCACATTAATTATCTACATGGATTGTCTCCATTCTTTGCCAGCTCCGTTTTTTAAGTTGCACTTTGGTCTAAAATCGAGTAAATTTACCTGATAGCACGTACGTTCTACACAGGAGAAGATTCATGGCAGACTCAAATTTTTACCTTGGCCGATTGTTTGATACAAAAACAGCGAAGGTCACCACTCAACCCGTTGAATATGACCCCGCAGATCTGACCACCCATGCTGTTGTGACAGGCATGACGGGCTCTGGTAAAACAGGCTTGTGTGTTGCTTTGCTCGAAGAAGCTGCTTTGCAAAATGTCCCTGCCATCATCATTGACCCTAAAGGCGATCTAACCAACCTGCTTTTGCATTTCCCCGACCTGCTCCCGCAGGATTTTCAACCGTGGATTGACCCCGAAATCGTCCGCCGCGCAGGCACCACCCCTGAAAGAGCTGCACAGGAAGCCGCCGAATCCTGGCGTGATGGACTGACCGAGTGGGGCATTGGTCAAGACCGTTTGCTGGCTCTGAAAAATGCCGCACAGTTCGCCATTTACACCCCTGGTTCCGATTCAGGCATCCCTGTCAGCGTACTTTCTTCGCTCGCTGCACCCGATCTCGATTGGGAGACCAACCGTGAGGTTCTGCGCGAAAAGATTTCCAGCACCGTCACCGCCTTGTTGGGCCTTGTCGGTATGACCGATCTTGACCCGCTCCGCTCGCGCGAACACATCCTGCTCTCGAACATCTTCGAGACGCACTGGATCAACGGCAAAGACCTCGACCTCACCGAATTAATTCTACAAACACAGACCCCGCCATTCCAAAACCTCGGTGCCTTCCCTGTGGATACATTCTTCCCGCCCAAAGACCGCATGGAACTGGCAATGGTTTTGAACAACATTCTGGCTGCACCTGCCTTCGAAACCTGGCGTGAAGGTGAAGAGCTTGATGTTCAAAAACTGCTATTCATGCCCGATGGCAAACCGCGCCACAGCATCTTCTACCTTGCCCACCTCTCTGATGGCGAGCGCATGTTCTTTGTCACGCTCCTGCTTTCCGCTGTGGAAACATGGATGCGTACCCAAAAAGGCTCCACCGCTCTGCGTGCC
>DAOQID010000038.1:1316-33250 GCA_035339375.1 Anaerolineales bacterium
ATCCCGCGCGCTGCGATGGATAAACTCATTTCATCGCTTGGCAAGCGTGTATTTGTCATGCACAATGTCCATGAAAAAATGCCTGTACTCATGCAAACCCGTTGGGCGATGAATTTCCTTGCAGGCCCCATGACCCGAGCACAGATTCGTGATCTCAATCTTTTGGCTGATGCAGATTCAACGCGTCGCGCCTCGCCGATGCCTGCTCCTGCTCCGAAAAAAGAGTCAGCACCTCAACCTTCTGTAGAGGCCTTCCAGCCTGTTTCGATCCCCTCGGCCTCACAACCCGCTGCTCCACAACCTGCAACCCTGCAATCTGCTCCTGCGCGCCAATCCACACCCGCAAGTGGATTTACGACCAAACCCTCCATCCCAGCTGGGATTCGTGAATACTATCTCCCACAAAATTACAGCCTGCCCGAAGCCTTCCAGGCGGCTGGGCGTGCCATGCCTTCACAGGCCATGATTCAGGGAATCATATACCGTCCATCTCTGTTGGCATCCGCCCAAGTGCGCCTGCTTGACCGTAAACACGGTGTGGATTCCGAACTCGACAAAGTCGTACTCGTGGATGAGATGGACCGTCGCGGCATTGTCCGTTGGGAAGATTACTCCTATGGCGGCCCCTCGCTTGACAGGATCGAAGCCATGCCCGCTGCCACTGCCCGCTTCAGCACCATTGATGCGCCTCTCAATAACACAAAAATGATAGCCGCCCTGCAAAAAGATTTTACCGATTGGGTCTTCCGCAACTCCGCAGTCACTGCCCGCGCCAATCAGGCGCTCAAAGTATTTGCCGGCCCAGATGTCAGCCAGGCTGAGTTCATGAAAACCTGCGCCGATACCGCCCGTGATGCCCGTGATGCAGAGATCGCAAAGAAGACCGCCTCCATCGAAAAGAAGATCAAAGCCCTTGAAGACAAACTCGCCCGCGAAGAGCGTGAACTGCGTCAGGACGAGGAAGACCTGCAAAACCGCAATATCGAAACAGGCATCAACGGCATCGAAGTTGTAGCTGGTCTTTTTGGTGTCGGCCGTAAGAAGAGCGTCTCCACTCCGATCTCAAAATATCGCATGGCACAAAATGCCAAAGCCGAGGTCCAGGAATCGGTGGATGCCATCAATCAATACAGAAAAGATCTGAACGCCCTGTTGCGCGAACGCGATGACATGACCGCTGAGATCAACAACCGTTGGGGGAGCGTGGTCAATGAGATCAGTGAAGTAAGCATCAAACCCAAGAAGACCGATATTTATGTCAACCTCTTTGGCGTGGCTTGGAAGCCGTACTATCTCGTTCAGTCTGGCGATGAGACCATTGAACTCCCTGCTTTTGGTGCGGAGTAATTTAATGCATTAAGCAGATTTTTCGGCCTGACATGGTTTTGAATGTAAATAGTGACGACCTCAGGTCGTCACTATGCATTAAAGGAAAAAATACAATGAGCATTTTCATTCTTCTTCTCGCGCTTGCCATTTGGGGCATCGTACATTCTTTTCTGGCCTCCCATTTTGCCAAGGGCATGATCTCCCTAAAAACAGGCGGCGCGGATTTTTACCGCCTCACCTACAATGTCTTTGCCCTGATCAGTTTCGCCCCCATCCTGTACCTGATGCGTACCCTGCCTGACCAGCCCATCTATCAGGTCGCCTCTCCGTGGAACCTGGTTATGTTTGGAGGCCAGCTGTTTGCCCTGCTAATGCTGTTGATCGCCTTCCTGCAAACAGATTCATTGTCATTTGTTGGCTTACGGCAATTGTTTGAAAAAGAAACCACGGGCGCCCTCGTCACCCGTGGTATGTATCGAATCGTGCGGCATCCGCTTTACACTTTTGGTTTGTTGTTCATCTGGTTGACTTCAACCATGACCCAGAATTCATTGACCGTTTATTGCGGTGCGACTCTCTATATTTTGATCGGCACTTATTTTGAAGAGCGCAAACTTCTGCTCGATTTTGGCGAGGCCTATGCGGAGTACCAGCGCAAAACACCGATGCTGATCCCCGGGCTTGTGCTCGGCAGAAAATAGAAAAATCCCGTGGATTTTTGCCTCAATGGCTTCTGTACCCTTTTTTGAGTCCTTCGTTTAGGGCTTTGTAATTTTCGGCATAGAACTCTGTGTAACCGCACGCACTGCAAACATTGGCGCGAAAATGGCTTTGTGCGTTTTTGGGGAGCCATACGAAAGGTCGTTTTTCTGGTTCAGGTTCAATGATGCTGACGTAAGGCGGATGTCCCTCACCGCCATGCACATTCATCCCTGAAAAAACTTCGTTGGAACCACACTTTGGGCACGGATTCATATTCACCTCGCAAAAAGACAATTATCTAAAAATGGCCATGATGCTGGCAAAGACACCGATCAAAACGGGGATCAAGGTCACAAGAATGATGACCGTCACCAAAGCCGTGATCCCGCATCCGATCCACATGGACATGCGGGTAACATTTTTGACGGTTTCATTGGCCTGTGCCATCATTGGCGCATACATCTGTTGAATGTTCTGCGCCGTGACCATTTGAGTGTGCGCCAGATGATTCACAGTGTATGTGGCTGAAGTTTCGTCGTTGCCTGTCAATGCCATGTAGCGTTTGACGGCTTCCGCTTTATTGCCACTTTGCGCCAGTTGAACGACCTCTCCCCATTGTGTGCCAAAACCAACCATGGCGCTTGTATCAACGCCTGCAAAGATGCTTGGTTGGGAATAGCCCGTGCTTTGCTTTTGTACGCGCAGGCTTTCAGGAATGGCCACAACACTGCCGCAGTACAGACACTTCATGGTGCTTTCGCCTGCTGGCGGTTCCAGCGGACCACCACACGACGGGCATTTTAGTAATTGCATCACTTCAGACATTGGTGTAAACCTCCAAAAATAGATCTTGCCGAAAAACGATGCGGCATTATCCCCTGATTGTCTGTTTTTCGAAACCAGACAAAGGTATGACTGTTTGGTAAACTCACTTCGATGAAACGCTTCGCCGCCCTTACCCTGACGATTTTCCTCATCGCCTGCACCCGTTCTGTAACGGGATCGTACACCCCCATCCCCTTGTATTCGACGAAAATACCGATCACTCCCACCCTGAATCCTGTTCCTGTTGCGACAGAGACAGCCACCCCGTCATGTGTTGATGCGTTGCTGCAGGTGAAGATCATGCCGCTTGGTGATTCCATCACCTATGGCGAAGGCGATCCGAATCGCGGCGGATATCGTACAAAACTGGCCGAGTTTCTTTTGGAAGACGGCATCGCGTTCGATTTTGTCGGTTCGCAGCGCAGCGGGGAGGCTGTGCTGGCAGACCCGGACAATGAGGGGCATCCGGGCTGGAGGATTACAAACATCAAAGATGCGATTGCATCAGAAGGCTGGCTGGAAACCTACCAGCCAGATATCATTCTGCTCCATATTGGCTCCAATGACCTGCGCAATGGCAGGGGAATTTATGCCCGCGACCATCTTTCGGCTTTGCTTGACGATATCCTTGTGCGCCTGCCGCATGTACATGTGATCGTGGCCCAGATCATCCCCACGCGCTGGGGTTCTGAGATCGACCACCAAATTTATAACAATGCGATTCCAGATGTGGCCGCTTCAAAAGGCGGGCAGGTCTCGGTTGTGGATATGCAGGAGATCCTGGTCAAGGATGATTTCATGACGCTTTATCACCCCAGCACAAGTGGATACGAAAAAATGGCACAGGCCTGGAGGGCCGCCATCCATGCTTTGGGGTTACAACCGAACTGTGCAATTTCACAAAAATAAATTCCATCGGGGTGGTTGGGTAATTCTATTTAAACTACAAAGGCACTGAGATACAGAGTCGATCATTATTCTCTCTGTGTCTCAGTGCCTCGTTAGTTTGGCTTTCTGGCCTTTTCTTTATGGGATTGTTGTAGCCAGCTTGGGCAGTGATTGTAGATATGCCCACAACGCTTTCAATTCATCGTCGGAGAAAAACTTATAGTGCTCCCACGGCATTTGCGCAGGGTCAAGTTTGTGTCCGCTCTTGGCCTCACCTTCGCGAATGGCCTTGATAAAGTCTGCTTCTTCCCATGCGACCAATTCACCACCGGGGGTTAGGTTGGGGGCATTGATCGCAGAAGGGTCAGCGCTTTTGCCACCAGAAAGATCCGCACCATGGCAGTCACGGCAGCCGCTCACGTTGACGATGTATTCGCCGTATTCCGCAGTGACTCCTGCAGGCGGATACGAAACATTTTCCAATGGATTGTCAATAATATAAGCAGCAACAACTGTGCTTTCCCCAAAGGCTCCTGCTCCCATCAGTGCCTTGCCCATCAGGTTAAAGCTGGGGTCGCGGGTTTCTTTATCAACGGGCGGCAGGGTTTTCAAATAAGCGACGATATCACCAAGGTCTTCGTCACTGTAATATCTGAAAAACTGCGCAGGCATGATCAGCAGACTGTCACCCTCAGAACTGACACCATGGCGGAGTGCGCGCACCCAATCATCATCAGTGAAGTCACTGCCGACCCCGCCATTGCCGGGGGTCAGATTTTTTGCATCAATATACCCAAAGGGTGCGGCAAAGAATTCACCGCCAGATAGATCGTGACCATGACAGCCAATACATTCTGCCATCACCCAATGCTCGCCGCGGGCAACAGCTTCTGCATCGGTGGGGATGGTGATTTTCTCGACCTGTACATCGTACTTCTTGCCAAGCATGGAATTGCCTTTGAGAGCCAGCCCAAGGAATGCGATCAATATCACACCAAGCAGGCTTCCAATCACAATACCGAGCCATTTGAAAAACTTCTTCATATTACATTCTCTCCTCATTAATCTATAAAATTTTCATTCCAACCGATAATACGACCATTTTTATCTATTTACAAGCCATACATACACACAACTCCATTACATTTTGGAATGAAATGACACTCACGAAAAATATTGGCACAACCCATTTGACATCCTCCTCCTTTTTTGCTAAACTAGAAGTTGTCAGACAACTACGCCAATTGCAACTTGCCAAAGGCAGCCTTTTCCCATGACAACTCTACTCATAAAAAATGCCTATATCGTCACCATGGATAATCACCAACGGGAGATTCCTGAAGGTGGCATCTTCATTCGCAATGGTCTCATTCAAGAAGTTGGTCCGGTAAATGAACTACCAGCCACAGCTGATGAAGTTCTTGATCTCAAGGGACATGTTGTTTTCCCGGGCCTCGTCAATACCCATCATCATTTTTATCAAACACTCACACGTGCCGTCCCCGCCGCACAGGATGCAAATCTATTCAACTGGTTGAAGACCCTTTACCCGATCTGGGCGAAGCTTCAACCGGATGACATTTTTATTTCGACTCAGACCGCACTGGCAGAACTCGCCCTGTCAGGATGCACCACCGCATCGGATCATCTCTACCTGTTTCCAAACGGTTCAAAACTGGACGATGAAATTGCCGCAGCCTCCGAGATCGGGGTCCGCCTGCAGGCATCGCGCGGTTCCATGAGCCTCGGTGAATCTAAAGGCGGGCTGCCCCCGGACTCGGTTGTGGATAGCGAAGAGAATATTCTCAAAGATTCACAACGCCTTATTGAGAAATATCATGATGCGAAACCCGGTGCAATGACCCAGATCGTTCTTGCACCCTGTTCCCCCTTCAGTGTCACCTCTGACCTGATGAAGCAATCTGCAAAAATGGCGCGCGAATATGGCGTGCATTTGCACACCCATCTTGCTGAAACAGAAGATGAAGAAAAGTTTTGTATGCAAATGTTTGGTCACCGTCCTGTTGGATACATGCAGGAAGTGGACTGGGTGGGGGAGGACGTCTGGTTTGCGCATGCAGTTTGGGTGAATGATGAGGAAATTAAAGTCTTTGCCAAACATAATTGCGGTGTGGCACATTGCCCCACTTCGAATATGCGCCTTGCCTCAGGTATTGCACCCATTAAGGAATATCGCAAGGCAGGTGTAAACGTTGGCCTCGGTGTGGATGGCTCTGCCTCCAATGATGGTTCGCATCTGCTGGCGGAAGTCCGCAATGCCATGCTTGTCTCCCGTGTCAAAGAAGGATTGACCGGATACTCCCTTTCCAACGATCCCAACCGAAAATTAATGACCGCCCGTGAAGCCCTGCACCTTGGCACACGTGGTGGCGCAGCTGTTTTGGGGCGAACCGACATTGGCAGCCTCGAAGCTGGCAAGTGTGCCGACTTCTTTGCTGTTAACTTGAACAGGCCCGGCTTTGCAGGCATGCACGACCCCGTCTCTGCTGTGGTTTTTGGGCAGCCCGTTAACGTGGATTACACAGTTGTGAATGGGAAGTTTGTCGTAAAGGAAGGTAGGGTGGTAACGATCGACCAGGAGAAATTGATCGAGAAACATAACAAGGCCGCCAAACGACTTTTGGCTGGTTGAGAGGAGTCTGAAACACCATGTTCGATAGTGTATTGCCAATTATTTTCAGCTGGCCTTTTGTTGTCTTTTCTATCATCGCCTCAGTGGTGGGGATCCTTTATGAAATGCCGCTGTTGGTTGTTGTGGGGGCGTTGACGATTGTGCCGTTTTCATATCAATTGAATAACGTGCAATATTTTCGCGGTTTTGCCCTGCTTTTGCCGGTGTTGCAGCTCTTTTCTGCATGGGCGCTAAAAGAGGAAAGAAATGTTTGGGCATGGGTGTTGTTTGCTCCCACCATTGCCATCATTCTCTGGTTGTTCGTGGTCAATTCCATAATCGGATTTTTCTAGTTTGTTCTGGGAGATTTTTTATGACACCGTCCACAAAACTCACCCGCTCCCTCGTTGATGTTGCCATGGGACGTACCCCTGCCGACCTTGTGATCCGTGGTGGAAAGTGGGTCAGCGTGCAGTCGGGTGAGATCATTCCCCATACTGATATTGCCATTGTAAATGGACATGTAGCCTTTGTTGGGCATGATGCCAGCCATGCCATTGGTAAAAAGACAAAGGTGATCGAAGCGAACGGGCGATACCTTGTACCTGGCCTGCTCGACGGACACATGCACGTTGAATCAGGCATGGTCACAGTGACCGAGTTTGTACGGACTGTGGCAGTACGCGGTACGACCGGTATGTTTATTGACCCGCATGAGATCGCAAATGTATTCGGCCTCAAAGGTGTGAAGTTGATGGTGGATGAGGCGCAAAAGCAGCCCATCCATGTTTGGGTGCAAATGCCGTCCTGTGTGCCTTCTGCGCCTGGGCTTGAGACTCCGGGATCATCCATTGGGCCGAAGGAAGTGGCCGAAGCCATGAAATGGAAAGGCATCATCGGTCTTGGTGAGATGATGAATTTCCCCGGTGTATTCATGGGCGATAAAAAGATGCTTGACGAAATGTCCGCCACTCATGCGGCAGGGAAGACCATTGGCGGGCATTATGCTTCGCCTGATCTTGGGCTGCCATTTCATGGATATGTGGCTGGCGGCGCCGAAGATGATCACGAAGGCACACGTCTGGAAGATGCGATTGCACGGGTGCGGCAGGGCATGAAAGCCATGCTGCGTTACGGTTCGGCCTGGCACGATGTAGCGAATCAAGTGAAGGCGATCACTGAAAAGAAAATGGATTCGCGCCGTTTCATTCTTTGCACAGATGATTCGCACGCGGAAACGCTCACAGTGGAAGGGCATATGGACCGTGTGCTGCGCCATGCCATTGCTGAAGGCTTGAACCCGATGGCGGCGATCCAGATGATGACCATAAATACCGCCGAACATTTCGGCTTAACGAAAGAAATGGGCATGATCGCCCCGGGGCGCTGGGCTGATGTGCTTTTGGTTGAAGACCTGATGAACTTTAAAGCGGATGTTGTAATTGCCAAAGGACAGGTGATCGCTGAAAAGGGTGAATTGCTGGTCAAACTTCCTGCGGTGAAGTACCCGCGTTGGGCAACGAGATCGGTGCATTTGAAGCGACCTCTCAAGGCGGAGGATTTTGTCCTTCGGACGAGAGCAACTCACGGGTCCGATGTGGATGCGCATGTCATTGGCGTGATCGAAAATCAGGCGCCGACTCGTCATCTGCGGATGAAGGTCAAAGCTGAAAATGGGGAAGTCAAAGCCGATATGAAACGTGACCTGGCGAAGATCGCTGTGGTGGAACGTCATCGCGCGACTGGCAAGGTGATGGTGGGGTTGATCAGCGGGCTTGGGTTTACGCGCCCCTGCGCAATTGCTTCGACTGTGGCGCATGACAGTCACCATATGATCGTGGTGGGTACGGATGATGGGAACATGGCGATTGCCGCCAATGAACTGGCTCAATGTGGAGGCGGTCAGGTGGTGGTGATGAATGGTGAAGTGATCGGGCGCGTGGAATTGCAGATCGCTGGCTTGATGTCCAGTGAGCGTGCGGATGTGGTGGCGAAGAAGGCGGGAACTGTGCTTGATGGATTCAAAACTTGCGGTAGTGAGTTGAATAACCCGAATATGCAGTTGAGTTTGTCTGCCCTTGTGGTGATTCCTGAATTGCGGATTTCAGACAAAGGGCTTGTGGATGTGACGAATTTTGAGTTTATCTCTGTTTTGGATGAGTGAGGCAGATATGTCAAATTTTCCTTTTCAACGATTGCAGGTGGATCTGGCTGCATTGATCGCGCGAACCCCTGCGGGGCAGCGTCTGCCATCAGAGCCTGAACTGGCGAAGCAAATGGGCGTTTCCCGTGCCACGCTCCGTGAGGCCATGCGTGCATTTGAAACCCAGGGTTTGATCCGTCGTCGCCAGGGTTCGGGCACGTTTGTGGTGGGGAAGATGCGGGGCTTGCTTGATAGCGGGCTGGAAGTTCTTGAAAGCCTTGAAACCATGGCAAAGCGTTTGGGTTTGGAAGTTTCAGTGAGTGACCTCAGTGTAGATTCGCTTCTGGCAGATGCCGATGCAGCCACTGCCCTGGGTGTCGCCGTGGATTCCCCCCTGACACGCGTCAAACGTGTGGTGCGTGCCGATAACAGACCAGTTGCCTATCTTGTGGATATTCTCCCGGAAGCAGTCCTGCGTGTTGAAGATCTGCCTGCTGATTTTCACGGTTCTGTTCTGGACTTTTTGCTTGATCGCGGCGATCCTTTGAAGACTTCCCGCGCGAATGTCAGTGCCATTGGTGGAACGGCAGATGTTGCCAAGGCGCTTGAAATCCAGCGCGGTGACGTGTTGCTCCATTTTTATTCGCAATTGTTTGATGATGAAGGCAGGATCGTGGATTATTCGTTGAGTTATTTCATCCCCGGCTATTTCCATTTCCATATTATGAGGCGTGTCGGCGGATAAGGTGCTGTATTTTACAACGCTGGGGTGGGCCCGACGTTGAATCATTTTTATGCAACAAGGAGTTCAAATGTCAATTCAGGAAATACAAAAAAGAGTTCAGGCTTCCCGTGAGGATATCATCGAGTTTATGCGCGAGATCGTTGCCATTCCCTCGATGGATTCCCAGTTGAAGGATGTGGGCGAACGCATTGCCAAAGAGATGAATAAACTTGGTTTTGATGAGGTCCGCTTTGACAAGATGGGCAACATCATGGGGCGCATTGGTAACGGAAAACGGGTCATTGTTTACGATTCACATGTTGATACTGTCGGTATTGGCGACCCGCACGAATGGGAATGGGATCCTTTCAAAGGCAAGATCGAGGACGGCATTTTATACGCCCGCGGCGCTTGTGACGAAAAAGGCTCAACCCCTGGCATGATCTATGGTCTGGCCATGGCCCGTGATCTGGGTCTGCTCGAAGGCTGGACAGCCTATTACTTCGGTAACATGGAAGAGTGGTGCGATGGCATTGCTCCCAATACCTTTGTTGAAGTGGACCCAAAGGTGAAACCCGATTTTGTGGTCATCGGCGAGCCGACCAAGATGCTGGTTTATCGCGGGCATAAGGGCCGCCTTGAAATGAAAGTGACCGCCAAGGGCAAATCGGCTCATGCGGCGAGCAATCATCTGGGCGATAATGCCATCTACAAACTCCTCCCTGTCATTGCAGGGATTCGTGACCTCGAACCCAAACTTGGCGACCATGAATTTTTGGGGCATGGCAAGATCACCGTTTCAGACCTGCATGTAAAGACCCCCTCCATCAATGCTGTACCTGATGAAGCCGTTATTTTCATCGACCGCCGTATGACCTTTGGTGAAACCAAGGAAATGGTCAAAAAGCAGGTGGAAGATTTGATCCCTGCAGAATTCAAAGATTCTGTGAAGCTCGAGGAATTGTTCTACGATGAGCCTTCCTACACTGGGTTTGTCTTCCCTGTGGATAAATACTTCCCAGCCTGGGCTTTGGAAGCGGAACATCCGCTGGTGCAGGCTGGTCAGGAAGCCCGCAAGCAGATTGGCCTGCCCGAGGCAGCCAGTGGCAAGTGGAATTTCTCCACGAATGGCATTTACTGGGCTGGCAAAGCTGGCATTCCGTCCATCGGTTTTGGCCCTGGTGATGAAGAGACCGCACACACTGTCCGCGATTCTGTTTCGCTGGAAGATATGGTCAAGGCCACCGAGTTTTATGCGATTTTGCCGAGCCTGATTAAATAATAGATTTGCAGGGACACAGTGATGCTGTGTCCCTGCATGGTGAATATGAAAACCCTCGAAATCCGCCGACACTCCATCCGCGATCATGCGGGTGACCATTTGAATCAAAACGGGGTAACGCTGGCCCGTTTGATCGGTCAGAATAGCGGCCCATTTGATCGTGTGGTCACTTCTGCGTTGCCGCGTGCCTTTGAAACAGCCATTGCCATGGGGTTTGCTGTGGATGAGCAAACTGAACTGTTGAACACCTACGGCCATGCCGTGGAAAAAGAAGCGCCCTGGCCGCAGACCTTCGACTTTTACGCCGAAGTGCTCAAGCATAACGGTGCACCTGCACGGTATGCCGGTAAACTGGCCAAGTTCCATGCCAGCATTATGGATTTTATCTCCGAGGGCCGTTCGGCATTGGTGGTAACCCATGGAGGTGTGGTTGAGTTGAGCATTGTTGGCTGCCTGCCAGGGTTTGATTTTTCACAATGGGGTGACCCGGTGGACTATTGTGAAGGCGCACGGCTTTATTGGGATGATAAGTTTGTTGATGCAGAAGTATTGCGCGTCAACCGATAAAAATCAAGCGAAGGAACTTTATAAACAATGAAAAGAAAGTCAGTTTTTTTCACATCTCTCCTGCTCGTTATGGCGCTGGCAGTAACTGTATTGGCTGGGTGCAGCAGTGCCAAGCCCAAGGTCGCGCTCATGCTTGCGCGTGGCGGACTTGGTGATAAAGCATTCAACGATAGTGCCAATGAAGGCCTGCAAAAAGCCATGCAGGAACTCGGCGTGGAGGTGAAAACTTTCGATTACCAGCAGGATACGCAAAGTGAAAACGTCCGCAAAGCCGCACAGGATGGCTATCAATTGGTCATTGGGCTTGGCTCTGAAAACTCTGCAGCCATTACCGAGGTTGCGAAGGAGTTCCCTGATACCAAATTCGCATTGATCGATGCAACAGCTGAAGGCTCCAATGTTACTTCGGTCACTTTCAGTGAACTCGAAGGTGATTTTCTTGCGGGCGCATTGGCGGCCTTGTTGAGCGAAAATAACAAAGTGGCCTACCTCGGCGGCGCCGATGTGCTGGTGATTCGCCGCATTCAATTCGGTTTTGAGCAGGGTGTCAAATACGTCAAGCCAGATGCCGAGATCGTTGTTCAATATGTTGCTGGCAAGGATGATTTCAGCGGTTTCTCAAAACCTGAGGATGCCAATGCAATTGCCGCACAAATGTATGCCGATGGCGTCGATCTCATTTACGCAGCGGCAGGAGGATCCACTCTCGGGGCGATCGATGCCGCTAAAGCAGCGGGCAGGCTCATCGTCACAACAGGAAGCGACCAGCGTTATCTCGCTCCTGAGGTTGTGGTCACCAGCCGCACCAAGAACATGAATCAGGCCGTATTCATGTTGATCGAATCCTTCACAAAAAAGACCTTGCAAAGTGGGACGATCCAACTCGACTACAAATCTGGTGGTATTGGCATCGCGCCTCTTTCTGCTGACCTTGTACCTGCTTCAGTTTTAAGCGCATTCGAAGCCATTCAAACTGATCTTGAGTCTGGAAACATTAAGTTGGAACCTTTTGTTAGTCAATAGTTGGCTGGTCGCTGGTCCTCTGGTCAAAGAGAAGACATGGCAACAATAAAAAATTTTGAAGATATTGAATCTTGGAAAAAGGCCCGCGAATTGGCAGGCTACGTTTATACCCTGACCCGAAAAGGAGGTTTTGAACGTGACTTTTCCTTGAAAAACCAAATACAGGATGCTGCTGGTTCTGTTATGCATAATATTGCCGAAGGTTTTGAATCAGGGTATGACCCAGAGTTTGTCCGTTTTTTGAAGATGGCACGTCGTTCAGCTGGAGAAGTTCAATCAGAACTGTATCTTGCTCTTGATACAGGTTACATTTCACAGAATGAATTGGAGAAGGCCTATAAGCTTGCTGTTGATGCCAAAAAACTCATTAATGGTCTGATCTCTTATTTGAGCAAAGACCAAAAAACAAAAGACAAGTAGACAAAAAAACAAAAGACTAGGAGACTAAATCATGCAAACCAATTTTAGAGGCCGCGACTTCATTGGCGACCTGGATTTCACGAAAGAGGAAGTTGAAACCGTTTTGGAGGTGGCCTGGGATCTGAAGCGCAAGCGCGCACTCGGTGAACCGCACCCCTACCTGCGCGATAAAGTGCTGGCGATGTTGTTCTTCTTCTCTTCCACCCGAACCCGTGGATCGTTTGAAGCAGGCATGGCCCAGTTGGGCGGCCATGGCGCTTTCATTGACAGCAATACCACCCAGATCTCACATGGCGATACCCCCACCGAGATCGGCGAAATTTATGGCCGCTATTTTGACGGCATTGCCATTCGTCATTGCGATTATGGCGATGGAAACAAATACTTGAACGATGTCGCCAAATCAAGCCGCGCACCGGTGCTGAACATGCAATGTGATGTGTACCATCCCTTCCAGTGCCTTGCCGATTTGATGACCATCATGGAAAAGAAAGGCAAAGACCTTCGCAAGAAGAAGATCGTCGTTTCCTGGGCGTATGCCGCTTCCTACCTCAAGCCGATCTCTGTGCCGCAATCTTTGATTTTGCAAATGCCGCGCTTTGGCATGGATGTGACCCTGGCTTACCCGCCCGAGTTTCCGCTCATGCCCGATATCGTTGAACAGGCGAAGGACGAAGCAAAGAAGGCTGGAACTGCTTTCGAAATCATCGATAGCAAAGACGGCATGACCGAAGCCTGCAAAGATGCCGACGTGATCTACGCCAAATCATGGGGTCCACTGCTCACCACTACCGACAAAGTGGAAGGAAAACGCCTGCAGGATATGTACAAGAATTGGTTGATGGACGATGCCAAACTCAAGGTCGCCAAGGAAGGCGCGATCTACATGCACCCATTGCCCGCCGACCGCGATATCGAAGTGACCTCCAACGTCCTGGATGGTCCGCAATCTGTTGTGTTCGATGAAGCTGAAAACCGCCTCCACGCCCAAAAGGCTGTGATGGCTCTCACCATGTCCTAAAACAATTACAGGGATACAACGCCGTTGTATCCCTGTAAACAGGAAATTTACCAATGACCAAATTCGCAGTCGTCGCCATTGGCGGCAATGCCCTGATTAAAGATGATAAACATGTTTCAGTGGAAGACCAGGAACAAGCCCTGCGCGAAACCGCCATCCACCTTGTGGATATGATCGAAGCAGGCTGGGACCTGGCCGTTGGCCATGGCAATGGTCCACAGGTCGGTTTTATTTTGCGTCGTTCCGAGATCGCTGCAAAAGTGGAAGGCATGCACGAAGTTCCGCTCGATGTTTGCGGCGCCGATTCGCAAGGTGCCATCGGGTATGAGCTCCAACAGGCTTTGCGTAATGAATTTTTCAAACGCAAGGTCAACAAAAAAGCTGCCACCATCGTCACCCAGGTGCGCGTCGATCAAGCTGACCCCGCTTTTCAGAAACCCAGCAAACCCATCGGCTCTTTTATGGACGAGGCGGAAGCCAAACGCCGTGAAAAGGAAATGGGCTGGTCGGTTGTGGAAGATGCAGGCCGTGGCTGGCGGCGTGTTGTAGCCTCTCCGCTGCCGAAAGAGATCGTTGAACTTGATGCGGTCAAGACCCTGTTGAACGCGGGACAGGTTGTCATCACTGTGGGCGGCGGCGGCATCCCTGTAGTAGATCGTGGCAATGGTGAGCTCGCAGGCACCGCTGCAGTCATTGACAAGGACTTTGCTTCATCCCTGCTGGCGCAATCCATTAATGCCGATCTGTTCTTGATCGCCACTGCGGTCGAAAAGGTTGCCATTAATTTTGGAAAACCCGAGCAAAAATGGCTCGATACCATGACCGTCGCTGAAGCCAAAGCCTATCTTGAAGAGGGCAAGCACTTTGCCAAAGGTTCCATGGCTCCGAAGATTCAGGCAGCCATCTGGTATCTTGAAAACGGCGGCAAGGAAGCCCTTATCACCAATCCTGAAAATATTGGCCGCGCCCTCAAACGCGAAACTGGAACATGGATCGTTAAATAAAATGCAGGGGCATAGCGCCGCTGTGCCCCTGCAGCCAACATGAAACGCATTCATCCTTCACTTACCCTCCTGGCCGCCGCAGTCCTTGCGTATGGCTTGCTCATCCCACAACTCGGCTTTTACTGGGATGATCTTCCCATGTCCTGGATTCGCTATCAACTTGGGTTTGAAGCGATGACAAAATATTTTTCAACCAACCGTCCGATCTGGGCGTTGTTGTATCAAGTTACCACCCGCATATTGCCGCATCTGCCGATCTATTGGCAGGTCTTTGCGCTGTTCTGGCGCTGGTTGGGTGCAGTTGTTCTGTGGAATCTCGCCAAAGAATTATTTCCCCAGCGTGAGAAATTTGCCCTCACGCTGGGCCTGCTTTTTTTGTTGTATCCTGGTTTCAACCAACAGTGGGTCAGTTATCTTTATTCTCATTTCTTCCTTGTTCTTTTTTTCTTTCTTTTTTCCCAACTCCTCATGCTGCGGGGCAAAACGATCCCTGCATTGGTCTTTTCCGCGCTTAATCTTTGGATGATGGAATATTTCTTCGTTCTTGAATTGATCCGCCCCTTTATCATCTGGACTTCCCTTCGAGATGAAGTGGACCCGAAAGAACGCATCAAACGTACCCTCAACCTGTGGACGCCGTATCTGGCAGTATTCGCCCTTGCGGTTTTATCGCGTATTTTCATCTTTAACAATCAGATCTACCAATTCAGTCTGAAGGACGAGTTGGTGAAAGCACCGCTTGCGACGGTGTTGATGCTCGCGCAAAATGTCCTCTCCAGCTTTTTTGTGGTGACGGTGGCGGCCTGGGGGCAGGCTTTCCAATTTCCAAATCCCCTCTTGGATGGTCCGCGGACGATCGCGGTCTATGCTTTTGTTTTGCTGGCTGTTGCGGCGCTGACGTTGTTTGGTCTATGGAATCAGGTTTCGGTTAAAGAGGGAAGCGGTTCAACTTCCGTGTGGCGGTGGGCACTTTTATTGGGTGCGGTCATGCTTGTTTTGGCGGGCCCGCCGTTTTGGTTGACCAATGTCCCTGTTTCGCTTGGTTTTCCCGCCAATCGAGCCACTTTGTCTTTCATGCTGGGTGTGAGTTTTGTTTTGGCAGGTTTGTTCGATTTGTTGCCGCAAAAGTTTTACGGGACGGTTGTTGTGCTTTTTGTGATGTTGGCAGCAGGCAGGCAGTTTTTATGGTCAAACGAGTTCCGCCGCGATTGGGCATCTCACAAGAACATGTTTTGGCAGATGACATGGCGTGCGCCTGGCCTTGAGAAAGACACGATCGTTCTAATGAATGAAGAGTTGTCTTTTTATGCCGATAATTCACTGGGTGCCGCCCTCAACCTGATCTATGCACCGGAGAATCATTCTGATGCGATTGATTATGTGTTGTTCTATCCGACAAACCGTGAAAGTTTGTCTTTGAGTTTGGATACGCCGGTGAATTACGATTTTTTGGCTGGTCAGTTTTCGGGTAATACCTCTCAAACGGTTGTCTTTTACTATGCCCCCCCCAAATGTCTGCGCCTGCTTGACCCTGAGATCGATCTTGAAAACCGCTTGATCCCTGACGATACATTTTTGCGTGATGCCGCCTTGCTTTCTTCAACTTCTCCAATTCTGAGCAGGCAGACTTCGCGCATGCCCGCCGCCTACGGAAACGAGCCTGTTCATGGCTGGTGCTACTATTTTGAAAAAGCCGACCTGGCCCGTCAGATGGGTGACTGGGAAACTGTTACCCAATTGGGCGATGTGGCCTTTGCCCTGGACGATTATCCTAATGACCCGGTTGAGCGGTTTGTTTTTATCGAAGGCTACGCTCACACAGGGAATTGGGAAAGGGCGGTAGAATTATCCACAGCTTCTTACAAGGTTTCAAAAGCATATGTGGGTCCATTGCTGTGTAGATTATGGAGCCGTATTGCCCGCGAAACGGAGGATACATCAGAGCGGAAAGTCACCTTTGATGTAGTACAAAGTGAACTTGAGTGTTCACCGTAAAAGTTTATAATTTGGTTTTATATGTGATCGGGCTGAAAGGAGGCCAAAGGAAAAAATTGGTCTTAAGTCTGGTGCATAGAACAAATACTAAACAAGGAGAAGAAAATGCGTAAAAATGTAACCCGTCTGTCCATGTTCGCCTTGATCCTCATGCTTGTGCTTTCTGCATGCGGTGGTGGTCAGTCCGCCCCGGCTGCTACTGAAGCACCTGCTGGTGGCGATGCCACTGAGGCTCCCGCCGCAACTGAGGCGCCTGCCGCAACTGAAGCCCCCGCCGCTGAAGAAGCTGGCGGCTTCCAGATCCCTGATGTGGAAGAAGGCAAGTTCAATGTAGCGATGGTTTTGATTGGCCCGCACGATGATGGTGGTTGGTCGCAGGCTCATTACGAAGGCCTCGTTTACATCGAAGAGAACGTTCCCAATGTTCACACTGCTTACATTGAAAACGTTCCTGAGGGTGCAGATTCAGAGCAGGTGTTCCGCAGCCTTTCCCGCAAGGGCTTCAACCTGATCTTTGGTACCTCGTTTGGCTTTGGTGACCCGATGGCCGCTGTCGCCGAGGAATTCCCCGATGTGATGTTCATTCACCTCACCGGTATCAATTCCAATGAAACCAACTTTGGCAACCTGATGGGCGCCATGGAAGATATGAAGTACCTGGCTGGTATGCTGGCCGGTGCCCGCGCCAAGGCTGATGGCAATCCCAAGCTCGGCTACATGGCCACCTTCCCGATCCCTGAAGAAATTCGCCTTGGTAACGCCATTGCATTGGGTATGAAAAAGACCTGCCCTGAATGCACAATGGATGTCCGCTGGATCAATACCTGGCACGACCCGATCATTGAAAAGGAAGCTGCTGCTTCTCTGTTCGATGCCGGTGCCCAGGTTGTATTCACCGGTGCTGATACCCCTGCCGTTGCTGATGTTGCCCAGGAAAAGGGCAAGTGGGGCGTAACCTATGACTGGTACGGTTCCTGCAAAGTGGACGCCTGTCTCACCGCCCCGTACTGGGTGTGGGGACCTGTGTACTCCCAGATTACCGAAGAAGTGATCGCTGGCACCTACAAACCGGGTTGGCAGTATTTTGATGCTGACACTGGCGCCCTCGGCCTGTATGGCTTCATGGAAGGCCAGGAAATGCAGCCCGGCGTGAAGGACCTTGATCCTGAAGTGATCGCCATGGTGCAGGAAACCCTTGCCCAAATGCTCGCTGGCGAATTTACCCGCTTCGATGTGTTCACCGGTCCGATCATGGACAATCAGGGTAACGTGGTTCTGCCCGAAGGCCAGAGCCTGCAACAGGTTGACCTTGATGCGTTCCCTGAGTTCGGTCTGCCCTGTTCCATTGATGTTTGTATGAAGTGGTGGGCTGAAGGTATTACAGCGGAACTTCCGCAGTAGTTTTGTCGATTTCAAATGGGCTGGAATTCTGTAAAGGGTTCCAGCCCTTCATTAAGAGTTTTATTTTCAGTCGTGTTTGTTTTATCGCAGGAGCAACCCAGTGACACAGACAACACCTTCCACACCTGAAATACCCCTTGCCGTGGAAATGCGCGGCATTGTCAAGAGATTCCCTGGTGTATTAGCCAGTAACCATGTTGATTTTGAGTTACGTGCAGGCGAGATCCATGGTTTGCTTGGCGAAAATGGCGCAGGGAAAAGTACTCTGATGAACGTCCTGGCTGGGCTATACCGGCAGGAAGCAGGAATTATTAAAGTAAAGGGCAAGCCTGTGGATTTTTATTCCCCACGGGATGCCATTAATCATGGGATCGGCATGGTGCATCAACATTTTATGCTTGTCCCTTCTCAAACTGTCACTGAGAATGTGCTTCTGGGGTTGGATGATCCCCGCTTTTTTATGCGCTTGCCTGAGTATGACGCAAAAGTTGCGGCAGTCGGTGAGCGTTTTGGTTTAAAGGTGGATCCACGTGCAAAAATTTGGCAGCTTTCAGTTGGTGAGCAGCAACGTGTGGAACTGCTCAAAATGCTGTATCGCGGCGCCAATGTGTTGATCATGGATGAGCCCACAGCGGTACTTGCGCCGCAGGAGATTGACGGTCTTTTTGATATTTTGCGCTCAATGATTGCTCAGGGTAAATCTGTCATATTCATCAGCCATAAACTCAACGAGGTCAGCGAAATTGCCGATCATGTCACTGTTTTGCGGAATGGCAGGGTAACTGCTTCCAGTGTGCCTTCGAAGGGTGTGAGCAAACAGGAATTGGCGCGTTTGATGGTTGGGCGTGATATCGTCTTCTTTGTGGATAAAAAACCTGTGGAGCCCGGCGAAAAGGTTCTGGATGTGAAGGATGTCCACGCGGAAAACGATAAAGGATTGCCAGCCCTGCGCGGACTTTCGCTCAATGTTCGCAAGGGTGAGATCGTTGGTGTGGCTGGCGTTGCAGGTAATGGTCAAAATGAACTTTCGCAGGTCATTACCGGGCTTCGTAAATGCAAAAAAGGGGAAGTGTTTTTGGGTGGGGATAAGGTCAGTAATCGTGATACCTTATTTGGAATTCAACACGGCATGTCGTATGTCCCTGAAGATCGCACTCATGTGGGGTCCGCCCCGAATCTCAGCGTGACCGATAATGTCATCATGAAGAATTTTCGCAAGCCGCCCATTTCAAAAGGTGGATTGCTGGATATGACCGCCGCAGGGAAATTTGCCAATGAGTTGAAGCAGGCTTATGACATTATTGTCCCGAACGTAAATACGCCCGTGCGCCTTTTGTCGGGTGGAAATTTACAGCGTGTCATCCTTGCGCGTGAAATTTCAGAGCACCCGGATTTCATGGTTGCCGTTCAGCCGACGCGTGGTTTGGATGTTGGCGCCATCGAAGGTGTGCATAAATTGTTGCTGGCTCAACGTGAGGCGGGGGCGGCAGTGTTGTTGATTTCTGAAGAGTTGGACGAATTACTCGGCTTATGTGACCGTGTGTATGTTATTTATGAAGGGAAGATCATGGGTGAAGTGCCCATTCCCATCGGCAAGCGTGAAGAGGATCTGATCGAAACCATCGGTCTGATGATGACCGGCACCCCGTTGGACCAAATCCAAAAAGAAGGAGTCGGCGCAAATGACTGAGACAACTTCACCACAAAAGAAATCCATGGGCTTCAAAATTCGAGTTGAACCGCGACTGGATGAGCCACCTGCCTGGCACCCTGTGCTTGTGTCCTTGGGCGCGATCATTGTGGCGCTTATTTTGGGCGGTATTCTGATTTCTTTTGCAGGCGGCGACCCCATTAAATCTTATTTGCATATCGCGGATGCGTCTTTTGGCGACACCGGGGTTTTATCAGACACCATTGTGAAGGCTACCCCAATTTTGCTGGCCGCCCTGGCTTGTTCGGTGGCTTTCCGCATGAAGCTGTGGAATATTGGTGCCGAGGGTCAGTTCATCATGGGAGCATTTGGGGCAAGCGCAGTTGTCCTTGCTCCTTTGTTGGCGGAGGATACCCCACGTTGGTTGTTTCTGACTGTGATGGCGCTGGCAGGCATGGCTGCAGGTGCGATTTGGGGGTTTATCCCCGGATACCTCAAGGCCAAATTTAACGTCAATGAGATTATCAGCACCTTGATGATGAATTACATCGCTGTGGCTTGGATCAATTTTTGGATCTTTGGGGTATGGTCTGAAGGTGGTTTTCAGATGTCACCGAAGTTCCCAAATAATGCATGGCTTCCGCGTCTGCTGGAGTATGCGAAAACCTACCCCGCCCTGCGCGGACTAACGACTCATGCGGGCCTTTTGTTGGGGATCGTCGCGGCGGTTGTTCTCTGGCTGATCGTGTATCGCAGTCGCTGGGGGTATGAAATTCGTCTCATTGGTGATAATCCACATGCGGCAAAATATGCGGGTATCAATATCACAGGGAACATAATTTACGTGATGATGCTTTCCGGGGCGTTGGCTGGGTTGGGCGGTATGAGTGAAGTTTCGGGCGTAGTGCATCGCTTGCAGACTTCGCCGTTGGCTGCGGGATATGGCTTCACAGGAATTATTGTGGCATGGCTGGCGAAATTAAACCCGATCGTCATTGTTTTGGTATCAGTCCTTTTTGGCGCGTTGATTTTGGCTGGGCGCGAGATTCAGCCATCGGGTGTCCCAAAAATGATCCAGGGCATTATTCTGGTTTCACTGATTGCCAGTGACTTTTTACTGCGGTATCGTATCCGCATCGTGCGCGCAGACGCGGAGGAATAATTCAATTATGGATCCAATCATCATACTTCAGGCAGGTGTGGCCACCGGCACGGTTTTGTTGTTTGCCACCATTGGTGAGATCTTTGCCGAACGTTCCGGCGTTTTGAACCTTGGTGTGGAAGGCATGATGCTGATCGGTGCAATGACCGCATTCAGCACCACCATCGCAACAGGGAATCCATGGCTTGGAGTGTTGGCGGCCATGCTGGCTGCTGGCTTGATCAGTCAGATTCATGCTTTTATCACGATCACTTTGCAAGCCGATCAAGTTGTCAGTGGCTTGGCTCTCACTTTTGTAGGAACAGGTATCAGTTTGGTGTTGGGCGAGGGATTGAGCAAGGCGGGCACGGTTTCTCTCATGCCGAATTTTTCGATCCCGCTGCTTTCCCAAATTCCGTTTTTGGGTCCCATCCTGTTTACAAAACAAAGTGTGCTGGTTTACATCGGTTATTTGCTGGTGCCATTGACCTGGTATTACATCAACCATACGCGCCCTGGGCTGAATTTGCGTGCAGTGGGTGAATACCCCTCCGCCGCCGACTCTTTGGGTATTAGCGTGTTCCGCCTGCGCTATTTTTACGTTTTCATTGGCGGAATGATGGCTGGTTTGGCTGGAGCCACCATCAGCCTTGCAGTGGCCCCGGGCTGGTTCAGTGAACTGACCACGGCTGGGCAGGGATGGATCGCCGTCGGGTTGGTCATTTTTGCGCAATGGGATCCAGTCCGCGCGATGTTTGGTTCGTATGCCTTTGGGGCGCTCCGTCGCTTAATTCTCGATATTCAAGGTCCAACCATTCTCTTTGGGTTCAACAATCCTTTTTACTACAACCCGTATTGGGGCTTTTTCCTGCAAATGCTTCCGTATGCCTTTACAGTTATTGTATTGGTGATTGGTTCGCGCGAAGCCATTCGCAAACGTTTGGGGGCGCCTGCAGCGCTTGGGAATCCTTATGTCCGTGGTGAGCGCGGCAAGTGACGAGTTTCTGACACAGCTTTGATTTATAAATCCCGCAGGGAAATGCCTGCGGGATTTTTTTGCATTGCCGTACGTTTGGCGAGAAATACTGGACAAATGTCACTTGTGACAGGATGCTCAAAGTATCCATAATGGAAAGGTCAGACGATTGTCATCCAACGACTTTTCTCTTATGAGCATCATTCAGACCAAATCGGTGGCAGACCAGGTTGAAGAAATTCTTCGGGAACGCATTCGAGATGCGACGTATTTGCCCGGCAGCCGAATGCCTTCTGAGAGTGAGTTATCTGATGAAATGGGGGTCAGCCGTGCCACTGTGCGGACCGTTCTGGCGAAATTGGCGGTCAATGGTTTGATCATTCGGAAGCAGGGGGATGGAACGTATGTCAATGCGCGGGCTCAGGAAGCCAGTGCCCATACCGGGAATTTATGGGATTTGGTCCGCCTGATCGAAAACAACGGATCGAAGCCGTTCATTCAGCCGATCTCAATTACCCGTAAACCTGCTTCTGAAAAAGAGGCACAGGCCCTCGCCGTTGAAGCTGGAGAACCCCTTTTACTGTTCAAGCGTTTATTCCTTGCTGACCAAATTCCGGTCATTTATTCAAACAACCTTGTTCCGCTATCCTTTTTTCGTGTATCCACTGATGAAATTGACGGGCAATTACACTTCCGCGATATTCTGCGCCAATACTGTCATCAGGAAATTGGATTTGTGATCACCGATATTCGCTCCACACTCGTTAATGATGAATTGCGGCATCTGTTGAGAAGCGAACTTGGCCCCACTGTCCTTGAGTTGCAAATGACGTTTTACAGCCGAAATAGCCAGCCATTGGCGCTGGGATTGAATTACTTCGATGATACCGCCCTGCGGTTGGGTTTGGTTCAGGCATGGAATTAATTCCTGAATCAAAATATTTGAATCTGATGTGGCGCTGAGGAGGAAGGTTCGATGCGATCAAGATTGAACGCTTTGTTCGATGCTTTGCTGCCAGTGCTTGCCACCCTGGCTGCGCTTGGGGTGGGGGCGATCATGTTGATTTTCCTCAAGGTCAACCCGGTGACGGCCTATAAGGCGCTTTGGGATGGGGCTTTTGGCAGTTCCAATGCCTTTGCCGAAACTTTGGTAAAGGCTACACCATTGTTGCTGGTGGCGTTGGGAATTTGCATCTCATTTCGCGGTGATGTGATCAATATCGGCGGCGAAGGGCAAATGATCATCGGCGCGGTTTTGGCCACATGGGTGGGTCTGACGTTTACTGGATTGCCTGGCTGGTTGGCGGTGACTCTTGCCTTGGTGGCTGGTTTTCTGGGTGGGGCAATTTGGGGCGGCATCCCGGGGGTGTTGAAGGCATACTTCAGTGTCAATGAAATCTTAAGCACCGTGATGATGAATGCCATTGCCGTGCAGTTGATGAATTTCCTTTTGCGCGGCCCGATGATCGACCCCTCGCAGGCGGAACTGGCTTCAAAAATTCCGCAGACGGCGCGTTTGTTGGATGCATTCCGCTTGCCGCGTTTGGCCCCCACCCGATTGCACCTTGGGGCTCTCATTGCTGTTGTGTTGGCGGTTGCTGTTTATATTTTGCTCTGGCGGACAACCCTTGGGTATCGCATCCGGGCAGTGGGGCAAAACCCAAACGCTTCTCGATATGCAGGGATCAAAGTGCAGCGTTACATGGTCTTGGCGCTTCTGCTTAGCGGGGCATTTGCAGGGTTGGCTGGGGCTGTGCAAGTTTATGGTGTGAACTACCGCATGATCACCGATGGTTCTTCTTCAGGGTTTACCGGGTCGGCGGGGTTTAACGGCATTGTAGCGGCGCTGTTTGGGCAACTGCATCCGCTTTGGTCCATTCCTGCGTCCATTTTATTTGGGGCTTTGCTGGTAGGGGCGAACAAGATGCAAAGAGTGGTTCAGGTTCCTTCCGCACTGGTCATTGCTTTGAACGGTTTGGTGGTGGTCTTTGTAGTAAGCAGTGAGATCCTCCGCAAGAGACGCCAGCGCAGAAGGCTCGCAGATGATGAAACGCCGCCCGTGGCGGGGTCGGCTGCAAATCAATCCACACAAGCGGAGACAGGCACATGATCTCAGATCTCTTTACCGTCACTGTTCTCATTGGCATTCTCGCTTCTGGAATTCGCCTTGCAACGCCGTATCTGTATGCTGCCATCGGCGAAACCTTCAGCCAGAAGAGCGGCGTGTTGAATTTGGGCGTGGAAGGGCAGATGCTGCTCGGTGCCTTTGCCGCTTTTTATGTTTCACTCACTACAGGGAATTTATGGCTGGGTTTGTTGACTGCCATGTTGGTGGGGGCGTTGATGGGGCTGGCGATGGCCTATGTTACAGTCAACTTGCATGCGCAGCAGGGCATCAGCGGCATTGGGTTTTATCTCTTCGGTTTGGGCATGAGTGACCTGCTCTTCCAAAAGTTGATGGGCACCGTGGAAACGGTCAAAGGTTTTCCTGAAATCTATATTCCGGGCTTGAGCGATATCCCCGGTATTGGCGAAATATTTTTCAGCCAGAACATTTTGGTATATGGCGCTTATCTGTTGGTGCCGCTCGCGTGGTTCGTCTTGAACAAGACCACATTGGGGTTAAAGATCCGTTCGGTGGGTGAGAATCCCGATGCTGCCGATTCGTTGGGGGTGAGTGTGGCGCGTGTTCGTTACTTCACCATCATTCTTGGCGGTGTGCTTTCGGGCATTGCTGGCGCGTCGCTTTCGATCGCGTTGTTGAATGTATTCCAGCAAAACATGACCAGCGGGCTGGGCTTCATCGCCGTGGCGTTGGTGTATTTTGGCGGATGGCGGCCTGTGGGGGTGCTGGGCGGTGCCCTGCTTTTCAGTTTGATCAATTCACTGCAATTGTGGATTCAGGTTTTGGGGATACCCATCCCCTCTGATATTGCGGTGATGATGCCGTACGTTCTGACGATCCTCGTGCTGGTTGCCACGGTATCGAGAGTCCGCTCTCCTTCGGCTTTGTCTAAACCCTTTGAAAGGGAAAATTAATTTCAGTGGATAGGAGGCAATATTTGTCCCTGTGAAAATGTTTTTCGAAAGCGTATCCGTTGTCCCGTTTGGAAAGAAGCGTGTTCATTCATCCATAAACAAGGAGAAGAAGATGAAAAAATTTGCACTGTCTCTCGTAATCGCTTTTGTGTTGTTGTTGAGCGCATGTGGCACTCCTGCTGCCACTGAAGCCCCTGTTGTTGAGGCCCCTGCCACTGATGCTCCCGCTGAAGTGCCCGCCGCCACTGAACCGCCTGCCGCCCCCGCCGAACCTTTCCGTGTGGCTGTGGTGATGCCGAGCGCCACCAATGACCTGGCTTTCAGCCAGAGCATGTATGATGCCCTTGTGCGCATTCAAGAAGAAATGGGCGGCCCCGAAGCCTTTGAGTTCGTTTTTTCGGAAGGCATGTTCGTTGTAGATGATGCCGCTGCGGCCATCCGTGACTATGCCACACAGGGATATGACCTGGTGATCGCACACGGTTCACAGTACGGTTCATCCTTGCAGGAAATTGCGCCTGATTTTCCCGAGACCAGTTTTGCGTGGGGCACCACGGCTGATACGTTTGGTCAGCCCAATATCTTTGCCTATGAAGCAGCTTCTCAGGAAGGCGGCTATGTAAATGGCGTATTGGCTGCCACTCTTTCGCAGAGCGCGGTGATCGGCGTTGTTGGCCCGATCGAGACCGGGGATGCGAAGTTGTATGTGGATGGTTTCAAGGCTGGTGTTGCAGCCACCAACCCCGCAGTGACCGTGAATGTGAATTACATCGGTTCCTTCTCTGATGTAGCGTTGGCTTCCGAAGCAGCCACCACTCATATTTCTGCTGGTGCTGATGTGATGACCGGTACCGCCCAGATGGTTGTGGGTGCAATTGGCAAAGCTGAAGAAAATAATGTTTTGTGGTTCGGTACGCAATCCAACCAGTCTTCACTGGCTCCGAAGATCGTGGTTGCCAGTCAGGTGTATCACTGGGAAGTGACCCTGCGTGAGATCATTGCCCTGATCAAGGAAGGTACACTGGGCGGCACTTCCTTCAAGGCCAATCTTGCCAACGGCGGCGAGGTGATCGAGTTCAACCCCGATTATGCGCTTTCCGATGAGGCCAAGGCCCTTGCTGAAACCACCATTCAGGGAATTATTGACGGCACCATCAAGATCACGCTGCCATAATAGTTTAATACCCAGGCCTGACAGGTTTCTGTGAAGCGACCTGTCAGGCCTCCATGAGAAATAATTCAGGATGGCACCCATGACTGAATCAACCAAACTTCCTTCCGGTAAACCCCGCATTGAGACCATCGAAATGCGCGGAATCACCAAACGTTTTCCCGGTGTGATCGCCAATGACAAGGCCGATTTCGATATTCACGCGGGGGAAGTCCATGCTTTGCTGGGAGAAAACGGCGCGGGGAAAAGCACGTTGATGAAGATTTTGTACGGCATGTATCGCCCGGACGAAGGCGAGATTTTGCTGAACGGAAAACCAGTGACCATTGCCTCGCCAAACGATTCGATCAACCTCGGTATTGGCATGATCCACCAGCACTTCATGCTTGTGCCAACCCTGACCGTGGCGGAGAATGTGGCGCTTGGGTTGCCATCCACTCGTGGGGCGCTGACTGATTTAGACCGTGTTTCAAAGCGGATCGTTGAACTGGCTGGCATCTATGGTTTGAAGATTGATCCCTCTGCTTATGTCTGGCAGCTTTCTGTTGGGCAGCAGCAGCGTGTTGAAATTATCAAAGCTCTTTATCGCGGCGCGGCGCTGCTCATCCTCGATGAGCCGACCGCCGTCCTCACCCCGCAGGAGGTGGACGAGTTATTCGTCATCATGCGCCAGATGGTGAAGGATGGTCATGCGCTGATTTTTATTTCTCATAAATTGCACGAGGTGGTTGAGATCAGCAACCGCATCACGGTGCTGCGTGATGGCCGCAGAATTGGCACACGCCCAACCTCCGAAACGACCAAACAAGACCTTGCCAATTGGATGGTTGGCCGTGAAGTTGGTTTTACGCCAGACCGCGGCAAGGTGGAGATCGGGGAAGCCCGTTTGAAACTTGAAAAGGTGGAATGTGGCAGTGACCGTGGGACACCCGGTCTGCGAGGGGTCAGCATTGAAGTGCGTTCGGGTGAAATTCTGGGTATTGCGGGTGTTTCGGGCAACGGTCAGCGCGAGTTGGCAGAAGCGATCACCGGTCTGCGCAAAGTTACTGCAGGCAGGGTTTTCCTTGAGGGGAAAGACATCACCAATTTTGCCCCCGGTGATATTACCGAGCTAAATCTATCCTATATCCCTGAAGAACGCATGCGCGATGGCATGATCAAAGAATTCACCATTGCGGAGAATATGATCTTGCGCGAGCACCACAAAATGCCGTATTCACGCATGGGCTTTTTGCATTTGGGTGATATTTCCAAACATGCCGATGAGTTGATCGCAAAGTTTCATGTCAAAACCCCGTCACGTGAGACCCATGCCAAAAATCTCTCGGGTGGAAATATTCAAAAGGTTGTGCTTGCACGCGAAATTTCACGCAACCCGCGCGCCATCATCGCAGCCCAACCCACACGCGGACTTGACATCGGCGCAACTGAATATGTCCGCGAACAGTTGCTGGTTGAACGGCGCAAAGGTGTGGCGGTCATGCTCATCTCCGAAGACCTTGATGAAATTCTCGCTCTTTCTGATCGTATCGCCGTGATTTACGAAGGCCAGGTGATGGATATTGTTCCGCGTGCCGAAGCCACCCCCGAAAGGTTGGGGTTGCTCATGGCGGGCGTCCACCCCGAGGTTGGTTAGCTCGTGTCGCTTCCTGCTCAAGCCGCCGGGAGCATTTATTCTTATTGATCAACTGTAACTTGATGTAATGCATCCAACGGTATACGAAAGTGTTCATCAAGTAGTAAAATCGAATTCCATTGGTCGGGTGGTCGCTGATGTGAAATGCATCAGCGGCGTTGGGTCGCTCAGCGCCCATCGAAAAGTACCGCCGCCTTAGTAGAAAGGACACCACCTATGAACCTTTGGCAGGAATACAAACGCCCCGCCTCCGTAACGGAGGCCATTCAAGCACTTACATCTGCATCTGGCCCTGCAATGCCCATTGCAGGCGGCACAGATCTATTGCTTGATTTGAAACAGGGACGCCATGCCCCCATTCACACTTTAATTGACCTGACCTTCGTCACGGAAATGACCGCTCTCGAATTAAGAGGGAATGAACTCTTTATTGGAGCTGCCGTCCCAGTCAACCGCGTCGCACTGGACCCGCTAACGGGTACCCACGCCCAAGCCTTGGTCGAAGCCTGTAATTTGATCGCAGGCCCGCAAGTCCGCAATACTGCCACGCTCGGCGGCAACGTTGCCCACGCTCTCCCCGCCGCAGATGGAACGATCGCATTGACCGCGCTCAACGCGCAAGCTGAAGTGGCTGGCCTTTCAGGTACCCGTCGAATGCCATTCACATCATTGTTCCTTGGCCCTGGAAAATCTGCCATCGATAAAACAAAAGAAATCATTGTCGGTTTCCACTTGCCACTTTCCACTCCCCACTCTGCCTCCTGCTTCAAGCGCATCATGCGCCCGCAGGGGGTTGCGCTTCCTATTTTGAATTGCTCTGTTTGGCTCGAAAGGGATGCGGAAATGGTCAAGGATGTACACATTGCTGTCGGCCCGGGCAGTTCCGTTCCTTTCCGCGCCACAGACGCCGAGAACGCTCTGCGTGGAAAATCCCTCAACGAAGAAACCTTCAATCAAACCTTGGATGCCCTGCTCGGGCAGGCTCAATTCCGCACCAGTGCAAGACGCGCCACGGCAGATTACCGCAAGCATATCGTCGGCGGCTTGTTCAAAGATGTGCTCGATACTGCATGGGCCAGAACAAGCTAACCACTGAGACACGGAGACACTGAGGTTTTAAAGGATTAATTTATGCAACAGCGTAATTTTCCTGTTTTGCAAAACAAACATGCAGTCCCGCTTTTGGAAAAAGACATAACTGATAAGATCATAGGTGCTGCTATTGAAGTTCATCGTGCCTTGGGACCAGGATTGTTGGAATCGGCTTATCAATTATGTCTTGCACAGGAATGTAGGTTGCAGAAACTTTCTTTTGAAGAACAGATTGCGCTTAAGCTAAATTACAAGGGCGTAGAAATGGATGGCGGATATCGAATTGACTTTGTCTTTGACAAGCGTGTTGTTGTTGAACTCAAAGCAGTCGAAGAGGTGCTGCCAGTTCATGAGGCGCAATTGCTTACATACTTGAAGCTTGCAGGAATTCGTGTCGGCTTGTTGATCAATTTTAATAAGCCTGTCTTGAAAGATGGCATTTACCGACGGGTCCTTTGACCATAAACGGAATAAAATAAAAAACTCCGTGTCTCAGTGTCTCCGTGGTTCAATTTTTTGAGGAAAACTATGAACAATCAAATTTCACTTATCGTTAATGGCAAACAACATATCATCGAAGCAGTTGCTGGCGAGACTTTATCAACTTTGCTGCGCGAGAGACTTCGCCTGACTGGAACCAAGATCGGCTGCGAAGAAGCCGAGTGCGGGGCTTGTACCGTCCTGGTCGATGGACAGCCGATGATGTCGTGTGTCTATCCCGCGGAGCGTGCGGACGGTAAGGTCGTCACCACGATCGAAGGATTGGCGCAGCGTGTCCACGAAGAAATGAAACTGCATCCGTTGCAGGAAGCCTTTGTGGAGCATGGCGCTGTCCAATGCGGATTCTGCATCCCCGGTCAGATCATGACCGCGTATGCCCTGCTGAATCGCAACCTAGACCCGAACAACGATGACATCCGTTTTGCTTTGAAAGACACCCTTTGCCGTTGTGCAGGCTATCCATCCATTGAAAATGCGATCATTGCTGCGGCGCAGGCATTGCGCACAGGCGAGCCTGTCCAGAAGCCGACGCATATTCCAGACTCTGTCCACGAGCATAAAACCGTCGGACACAAACACCTGCGTCCCGAAGCCGTGGAGAAGGTCACAGGCGAAGCCATCTACACCGATGACTTGAAGTTCGACGGCATGTTGTATGCCAAAGCCAAACGCGCCATGATTCCGCATGGCTTTTTGAAAAAATTGGATACCTCGAAAGCGAAAGCCTTGAAAGGTGTTATCGCCGTTCTTACCGCCGAAGATGTCCCTGCTGAAAAGAATCACGGCCTCGTCATTTATGATTGGCCTGTGATGGTGGGCATCGGGGAACGCGTGCGCTACGTGGGCGACGCACTTGCCATTGTCGCCGCTGAGTCGCCTGAGTTGGCCGAGCAGGCTTCGGCGTTGATCGAGGCGGAGTTCGACCTCCAGCCTGTGATTACGAATCCAGTCATGGCTCGCGAAGAAGGCGTCCCGCAACTCCACGAGAAGGGGAACCTGCTGAAGCACATCAAGGTCCGCAAAGGTGATATGGATGCGGGTTTTGCCGAAGCCGATATTGTTATCGAGCACACTTTCCATACACCTGCCACGGATCATGCTTTTATCGAGCCAGAGTGCAGCATTGCCGTGCCGCTGCCCGATGGACGCATGGAAATCTATGTCGGTTCGCAAATTCCGTATCAGGACCGCACACAGGTTGCGCGTGTGATGGGCTGGCCCGAGGAGCGCGTGCGCATCGTTGGGCAGTTGATGGGCGGCGGCTTCGGCGGCAAAGAGGATGTCATGGGGCAGATCCACACCGCCATGCTTGCCAATGTGACACAGCGTCCCGTGAAATTATTGTTTGACCGCCGCGAAAGTTTGCTCGTTCATCCGAAACGGCACGCCACGCAGATCCGCGTGAAGATCGGCGCGAAGAAAAATGGCCGCCTCGTTGCGGCGGAGACTGAACTCTATGGCGATACGGGCGCGTATGCTTCGCTCGGCGAAAAAGTGATGACCCGTGCCACCACGCACTCGGCTGGGCCCTACGACATCCCGCATGTCCGTGCCGACTGCTACGCCATGTACACCAACAATCCGCCCGCTGGCGCGTTCCGCGGATTTGGCGTCACGCAGTCTGCCTTCGCTGTTGAATCGATGATGGACAAACTCGCCGAAGAACTTGACCTCGATCCCGTTGAACTGCGTCGTATGAACGCCCTGCATGTCGGCAGCATTACCAACACAGGACAGGAGTTGAAAGAGTCTGTCGGCCTTCTGGAATGTATTGATCGGGTGGAAAGTGAAATGTTGAAGGTTGCAGGTTTGCCGCGCGGGGAATTGTTCAAACCGCGCGTGACACCTGACACCCCGCACCTGGTACGTTCGTGGGGCTTTGCCTCCGCGTACAAGAACACGGGACTCGGCGGCGGTGCGCCTGACATCTCAGGCGCGGATGTGGAACTTTATGCCGATGGTACCTTCCAAGTCCGCAGTTCTGCCGCAGAGTTGGGGCAGGGACTCGTCACCGTCATGCGCTTGGTCGTTTCGGAAGAACTGGCGGTTGCTCCTGAAAAAGTCCGTGTGCTTGTCATGGATACCGACCTGACCCCGAACGGCGGCCCGACCACTGCCTCGCGCCAGACCTTCGTCACGGGCAATGCCTCACGCTACGCCGCGAAGACCCTGCGCGAAGAGATCACCGCTTCGATGGCGGAAAAATTCGATGTGCGCCCCGAGCAGATTCGTTTTGAAGACGGCATTGTCCATGTCAACGGGCATTCGCTTTCGTATGCCGATGTGTACAAAGAAATGACAAGCATGGGACAGCAGCCCAAAGTCCGCTATGAATATGAAGCGCCGAAGACCCAGCCATTGGGAACAGGCGGCGACATGCACTTCGCCTTCTCGTTTGGTGTGCAAGCCGCCGAAGTGGAAGTGAATAAACTGACTGGCGAGGTGAAGGTTTTGAAGGTCATCTCCGCCAACGATGTGGGTATGGCGGTTAATCCGCTTGGCTTGCAGGGACAGGTCGAAGGCGGCGTGATGATGGGCCTCGGTAACTGCCTCACTGAAGAATTCATCGTCGAAAATGGCAATGTGGTCACAGATCAATTGGCGCGCTACCGCGTTCCTGGCATCATGCTCACCCCGGAGATCACCGCCATTATCGTTGAGCATCCCATTTCGTCGGGTCCGTTCGGAGCGAAGGGTGTCGGTGAAATTTCCAGCATCCCGACCACGCCAGCGATTACAAATGCAATCTACAATGCGGTGGGCGTCAGGTT
>DAOQID010000039.1:0-32632 GCA_035339375.1 Anaerolineales bacterium
GGTCGGCGCGTTGGGTGCCGCCTGGCCGCAATGACGTGGATAGGGTGAGGTTGCTTGCGGCGGTGGTGAGGTGGGCTTCGTGCGTGGTGGCCATTGGCAGCAGGTCATCGTTTTCGACAAGGCGGGTGAGTGTTTCTTGAAAATCGACGGTTTGTGCCTGATATCCGGGGGTGTCGATGTTGGCGATGTTGCGGCTGATGGCTTGTTGACGCAGGCTGAGTCCGTCGAGTGCAGCTTTGGCTGTGCGTGTGGAGATATCTGAAAAAAGTGAGTCGCTCATCTTACGCCTGCCATTCGTTGCTGGAGTTGAAGTAGCCCAGTACGCGTGTGACGTAGGTTTGGGTTTCCTGATAGGGCGGGATGCCGTTGTATTTGTCGACTGCGCCTGGGCCTGCATTGTAGGCAGCGACGGCGAGGCGGACATTTCCGTTGTAGCGATCCAACAATTGACTGAGGAAGCGGGTGCCGCCATCGATGTTTTGGGCTGGGTCGAGCGAGTTGGTGACTCCGAGTCCGCGGGCGGTGCCTGGCATGAGCTGCATCAATCCCTGTGCGCCGACAGATGAAACGGCGTTGGGGTTGAAGTTTGATTCTGCTTTGATGACCGCCTGGATCAGGTTGGGGTCCACATCATATTTTTGGGCGGCTTGATTGATGAGGCTGGCAAAGTTTCCGCTGACAGCCTGCCCCGCTGAACTGGTTGATGCCAGTGAAGTGGATGTGGTCTGTGCCGTCGATTTTGTGCCTGTTGTGCCATTGGCCTGTGATTTGGATTCAAGCCGTGTGAGCAGTTTGTTGATCATGGTGAGCATGAGATTCTGCATGACGGATTGGATGCGGCCTGTCAGGAATGAGTTATCCATGATGGGTTAAGCTCCTCTTTGATTTCGGAATGCCCGCGCGATGTAGATATCGTCCTGGGCTTGTGCTTCGAGTTGAACCTGTTCTGCCATGTACACTTCGTTGCGTTTTCTTTTGAGGATCTCGAGCGTCTCTTCAGATTGTTTTGCCTTGACCAGTTCGGCGCGTTTGGCATCGATCTCCATGGTCTGTTTTTTCAATTCAAGGACGACGAGTTCGATATGCCTGTTGAGTTGCAGGATGTTCAGCCTCAGCAGGTTGAGTTTGACCATGTCCAATTCGCCTGTTTGGGCATCGTTCAGTTGGTTGAGCAGGCTGGCCTGATATTGTTGCAGTGAGGCGTGCAGGGTTTGGGTTTCGCGGTGGATGGTCGTAAGTTTGCCCAGTTCGATCTCTAACAGTTCCACTTTTCCGTGGCGCAGGTCTAAAACGTTTTGCAGTGAGAATTTGGGTGCCATTGGCTTTTTTCCTCAATTTAACTTGCGGGGGCGATCTGACTGATCTCGTTCAAAGTTTGCAGGGTGTCCTGAAACGGACTCACCTCTGAGCGATTCTGTTGGAGGAAGCGGTTGATATCAGGCATGACGAGCAGGGCTGTATCGGCTTCAGGGTCGGAGCCTTTGACGTAGGCGCCGATGTTGACCAGATCGCGGAATTTTTCGAAGACGGCGAGGTTTTTGCGGGCAAAGGCAGCGAGCTGCAAATGTTCCTTGGTGGTGATGGCTGGCATGACACGGCTGACACTGTTCAGCACGTCGATGGCGGGGTAGTGGTTGCGGGCTGCCAGCGTTCGGCTGAGGATGATGTGTCCATCGAGAATGCCGCGGACAGCATCGCAGATGGGTTCGTTGAAATCATCCCCTTCCACCAGAACGGTGAAGAAGCCGGTGATGGAGCCTGTTTCACCTTTGCCTGCGCGTTCCAGCAGGCGGGGCAGCAGGGCAAACACAGATGGCGTGTAACCTTTGCTGGCGGGTGGTTCGCCGATGGAAAGGCCGATCTCACGCTGGGCCATGGCAAAGCGGGTGACCGAGTCCATCATGAACATGACGTCCATGCCTTCATCGCGGAAGTATTCGGCGATGGTCATGGCTACCGATGCGGCTTTCAAACGCATGAGCGCGGGTTGGTCGGATGTGGAGACGATGATGACCGAACGTGCCAGGCCTTCGGGTCCGAGGTCGCGTTCCAAAAATTCGCGCACTTCACGTCCGCGTTCGCCGATTAAGGCAATGACGGAGATATCACTTTCCGAATTCCGCGCGATGGAGCCCAGCAGGGTGCTTTTTCCGACACCACTGCCTGCAAAGATGCCCATGCGCTGCCCCTTTCCACAGGTTAACATTCCATCAATGACACGGACGCCGGTGACGAGTGGTTCTTCGATGGCAGCGCGTTGAAGCGGGTGGGGAGGTGACTGATTAATGGAGGCCCAGTTGTTTATCTTCAATGGACCTTTTCCGTCAATCGGTTCTCCGAGGCCGTTCAATACTCGGCCAACCAATGAGAGTCCAACCGGTGCTTTGAAGACCTGCGAGACCGAACGCACGGTGCTATCGGGTTGAATGCCTTCCATGCTTCCCAGCGGCATCAGCAGCATGCGGTTGTTGCGGAAGCCGATGGCTTCGGCCATCAATGAGGTTTTGTTGCTGGTTTGGATCTCGCAGATTTCGCCGATCTGACAATTCAAGCCCATGATTTCCACCGTCAATCCGACGACCTGCACGACACGGCCAGTGATCGCCAGCGGGTTGACCTGGGACAGGGTGTTGCGAAAACGTGCGAGGTTGAGGTTGGTGTTTTGCATGGCTTACTCAGCGGTTGCCTGCGGGTCGTCGAAAGTGTTTAGAATGGAATCGAGTTGTGTTTCCACACGCGCATCCACGGTGCCCATGTTGCCTTTGATGAGGCAGCCGCCCGGCAGAATGTTGTTGGAAGGGACGATCTTCACTTGCTCGCCCAAAATCAGCATTTGCTGTTCGCTCCAGAAGGGGTCCAATTGCCTGGCATCGATGGGGTTGAGAAAGATCTTGAGCATTCCGAGGCCGTGGGCGTTGCCAATAATGCGGTTGAGGTTGGCATGCAGGGCAGGGGCATCCAATTTGGCGCCTTCGCCGAACATTTTCCTCGCCATGTCTTTCAACATTTCGAGCAGGATCTGTTCGCCTTGCGAAAGGAATTCGGCTTTCCATGTTTCGATCTCTGTCACCATGGTTTGAATGGCCTGGGCAGCGGTTTCGATTTCAGCGCGGGCTTCATTTTTTCCCTGCAGATAGCCTTCCTTCTTTTGATGGTCAATTTCAGATTGAGCCTGTAAAAGCAGGTCATCGGCTTCGGCCTGGGCTGAAAGGATGATTTCTTCCGCTTGAAGCCGTGCGCGTTCGAGGGCGGTTGCAATTTCTTTTTCTGAAAAGAACATGTCTCGTTGAGACGTTTCTTTTACGAAAACGCCGGGCGATTGCACTTTCCAGGAGCGGTCAAAGGGCGTATCGGTCACTTCGATGAAGGACCAGTTGTCGGCGCGGGTGGAGGCGTTGTGATCGTCAAGAAGACCGGGCTGCCATGTTGTCAGATTTTTTCCCGCGGTTCCTCCTCGAAGAATGGAATTTTCCTGCGATGAGGCTTTGCCCTCTTCTTCCTTTTGAAAGATGGCAAGCACTTGTTCCTTGCGGTTGGCCTGTGCGTTGACCGATGCATCGGCATCCAATTCAGGCGGTGACCAGGCTTCCAATGCGGAATTTGGTTTGGCCTTATGCAATGACTTCATTTTCCCCTCCTCCGCCAGCGATGACGATCTCGCCAGATTCTTCCAGCGAGCGGCAAACATCCACGATCTTGCGTTGTGCGGTGTACACGTTTTTGGCGAGCTGCGGTCCGAGGATGTCAATTTCTTCCTTGAGGTTTTCGCGGGCACGTTCTGAAAGATTGGCGAATACTTTTTCTCTGAGGCGGTCGGGTGCGCCTTTGAGCGCCAAAGCAAGGTCTGATTTGTTGATGTCGCGCAACACACGCTGCATGGCGCGGTCATCGAGTTTGATGACATCGTCAAAGGTGAACATGTTGGCGCGGATCTCTTCCACCAGTTTGGCGTTGGTCGTTTCCAACGCATCGAAGATGGATTTTTGTGCGCCGCGATCGACCTGGTTGAGCACCTTCACCAAAAAGGTCACGCCGCCTGTGGCACGAAAATCGGCTTCGTTGATCACGCTGGAAAGTTTGCTCTTCAGGCTTTTTTCAACCTGTTGAACCACCTGCGGTGAGACTCTATCCATCGCGGCGAGACGCAGGGTCACCTCGATCTGAATTTCCTTTGGCATGCTCGTCAAAATATCGGCAGCGACTTTCGCTTCGAGATACGAAAGGACGAGTGCAATGGTCTGTGGCATTTCTTCCTGAAGCAGGGTGGCCACTTCGGTGGTGTTGGCATTCTTTAGCATTTCGAAGGAGGAAAGCTGCTGGTGAACTGAGATGCGTTCCAGAATTTCCGTGCCGCGGCGCGGACCCACTGCGCGAGCCAGAAGCTGGCGGGTGTACTCAATTCCGCCGCGCATTTCTGCTGTGTCTGAAAGGCTGAGTTCACAGGCTTCCCGCAGAGCTTCATGGCGCACTTCCGGTGCGACCGTGCCCGGTTTGCCGAGCACCATCAGCACTTGTTCGATCTCACCCTCATTCAGGTACTGAAGCACCCGGGATGAGCGATCCACTCCAAGTCCGAGTAGAAGCGCGGAAGCCTTCTCAATGCCAGTGGTCATGACTTCTTGCCCTCGTTCAGCCAGATCTGAATGATCTCAGCCACGGTTGCGGGGTTTTCTTCTGTAAGCCTCGAGATGATGCGGGCGTTCTGCTCATCTTCAATGGCCTTGGCAGATTGATTCCTTGAACGAAGTTGTACGGCGACATCTTCATTGGTTTCAACTCTAGGTGTGTTCGTCTTTTCCTTCTCAGCCAGGCGTGACAATGCCGTGGAGAGATCGTCCTGCAGTTTGAGTGCGGCTTCCTTGTAGTGCGTATCGGTGAGTGCGGCCACTTCTCCCACAGGTCTCATGACGGCTTTCCACGAATCTTTTGAAGCATTGCGGGTGTTGTTGATCAGGCGCAGAATGAAGAAGAGCAGTGCCAGCACCACAATGGCGGCGGCTACGGCCATGCCGATCTGCATGTAAAGTTCCTGCTGCTGCTGCTTTTCAAGTTCGGCGCTCAATTCATCGAGGGCGGTACGGTCGAAGTCAAAGGATTCAACGGCGATCTGGTCACCGCGTGTTGAATCGATACCGGCGGCCACCTGCACGGCCGAGCGAATGATGTCCATTTGAGCCTGGTCTGTGATGCCATCCACCATGACCGAAACCGAGATGCGTTTGATCTCACCGGGTGCGGTGACTTCGTGCGCCTGCACCTGGCTGACTTCGTAGTTCAAGGTCTCTTCGCTGCGTTGATAGGTGGATGAGCCCGTGCCTGCGGCAGTTGCTACCGGCGTTGGCAGGTTGGAGGCTGCCCCCGGTACTCCGCCGGTTGTGTCGCCGCTCGTGGAGCTTTCATTTATGGTTTGTGAACTGCGGATGGCTGACTCGGTCGGCGAAAAGGTATTGGATGTGATCTCGCGCTGGGTCCAATCCATTTCAACGGTGGCTTGTACCACAGAGCGGTTGGGACCGAGGATCTTATCCAGTATGGACTGCACCCGTTTTTGCACTTCAGTTGCGTAGGCCATTTCGATGGCGCGCTGGTCGTCTTTGATGGTGAGGTTCAGTTCAGTTTCAGAATCCGTGCCGGAGGCGAGCAGATTCCCGTCACTATCCACTACGACCACGCTTTCGGGTTTGAGCCCTTCCACACTGCTGGCGACGAGATGGGTGATCGCCCGCACTTGTGAGGCATCCAGCAGGTGCCCCGGGTTGACTTGAATGGTGACGGAGGCGGTCGTGAGTGATTGCTCCGAAGTGAGCAGGCTTTTTTCAGGAATCACCAAATGGACCCGTACTGCCTTCACAGCTTCAATGCTTCCGATGGTGCGTTCCAATTCCCCTTCGATGGCGCGTTGATAATTGACCTTTTGGGAGAATTCGGTCATTCCCAGCATGGAACTGCCGCTGAACAATTCATAACCTACTGTGCTTGATTGAGGCAGGCCTTCACGGGCCATCAGCAGGCGGGTGGTGTACACCTGTTCACTGGGCACTTCGATGGTGCCGCTGCTTTTGAGTTGATAGGCAATGTTGTTCTCATCAAGTTTCTGGACGATCTGGGCGGCATCCGCTTCACTGAGCCCGGTGTAGGCCACGGAATAACTGGGGGTGTTCGCCCAATTGACCAGCACCGGGGTGAGGATCAACATGGCAAGGATCAATGCCACAATGGTGATCTGTTTCCCAGTGCTTTGTTTTTTCCATACGGTCATGAATTGTTGTTGAACGGTTGTGAGCATGGTAAAAGTCCCGTGTGAATCTAAACTTGCATGCGCATGACTTCACGATAGGCTTCAACGAGTTTGTCGCGAATGCCAAGCGCCACGTTAAAGTTGACGTTGTTCTCTTCCAGACCGATCATCACCGTGTGCAGGTCAACGTCTTCGCCGCGTGCCAGTTGCTCCATCAGGTTGTCGGAGTTCTGCTGCGATTGATTGAGGGAGGTCAGCATGTCTTCGAAAGACTGCGTGATCTGCTGGGTGTTGCTGCTGGCCGAAGGTTTCTGTGTGGAGTTGATCTCGGGGATGGCCGGGATGGGCCTGGAATTAATGGGCGGAAGGGCCATGATGATTACCTGCCGATCTCAAGGGCCTTCAAGGCCATGCGTTTGGATGCCTCTACCGAAGCCAGGTTGGCTTCGTAGGAGCGTGTTGCAGAAAGCATGTTGGTCATCTCGACCACCACATCCACATTGGGATAGGTGACATATCCATCAGCATCTGCATCGGGATGGGTCGGGTCGTACACCCTGGGGCCTGCTTCTGTATCGGTGGTGACTTCCGCCACCCGAACACCGCCCTGTAAACTGCCTTCCTGTCCGCGGCGGGCAGCCACGAGTTTCGGGAGAAAATCGTTCTGCTCTTCAGGCATGAAGATGACATCCTGCCTTTGGTATGCTCCGCCTTTTTCGGTGCGGGTCGTTTGCGCGTTGGCGATGTTGTTTGAGATCAGGTCAAGGCGCAGGCGTTGTGCCGTCAACCCGGATAAACCAATTCGGAGGGAAGTCCAGAAGCTCATACGTTTCTCCTTCGTCGGTTCGATATTATCAAAGGAGGTAAATCCGCACAGTAAAAGCAGTGTGAACTTAAAATAAATTTTGTGTGAATAAAAACAAAGCGCCAGCTTCCTTTCGGAAAGGCGCTTCTGTATGTTTTGGGCTGTTTTTTTGATGCAAACGGGCAAAATCAGGTGAGGATGTTGCCAAAAGAGGTGGAGTAGGTTTGAACGGTGGTGGTGGTTTGGCGGGCGGCGATCTTCTCTTCTGTGGCTACCCAGGCTCCACGCAGCTCGGTCAGGGTGGTGATGGCAGAGGTGTAATCGCCTTTGCGGATGCAATCGAGACACCACTGATAAAGGCGGAACAAGCCAGCGGCCACTTCAGGATAATCCAGATCAAGGGCGTCGCGGAGAGCGCTGATGGTCTTGACCGCTTTGCCAAAATCCTGCTGTTCACAAGAGCGGATGGCCAGATCGTAGGTCATGATTACGAGGCGTAAGGGGCTGGCGCTCATGACATCCTGTTGCCGATATTGATTGCGATATGCTGACTGGTACATGGCTTGATTCCTCTATTTTGATTTTTTCCAAAAAGATTTCTTTTGTTCCATACAATCAGTTTCGGCTGGCTTTTTTTGAACTGAAGTGTTGAGCCATTAATTCTGCATAAATTCTGCAGGAGAGATCCTTAAACAGTGAGTTTCAACAGGTCACCGATCTGGAGTTTTTGTAATTCGCTGGCAGGGATGGAGCGCAAAACTTTTTTGGATTTTCGATCCACCAGAAAGACGGTGACATTGCTGGTCTTGTCATCCACACGGAAATGAATGGATACATTTGCCAGGCTGCCCAGCTCGGTGGATTCCTGCCTGGTTTCAGCCTGCGTTTTTTCCTGCCGCGCAGTTGTGGCAGGGCGGGGTTGAAGCGCGGTCATTTCCAACTGGGCGGTGTTCAATGCTTTGGTGAGGGCGCTCCCGTCCGATGATTGGATCCCGCTGATGGGTTTGATGGATGATTGGTTCATGAGATACGATCCTTATCGCTGACCTTGAGAAGTACAGGCCGTTCGACGGTTGGACCAGAAAACCATTCGGCTGGTTAGCCGGAGGTGTCCACGCTTGAGCCGAGGTTGATGCCGAACATGATGGCAGTGTTGCCAAGGTCTACCAACTGGGTTTGATATTCCATGTATTGTTTGTAAAGGGTTTGTTTGCGTGTTTCCAGGAATGTGTTGTATCGGGCGATGCGTTGGTCGTATTCCTTGCCTTGAGATTCAAGGGTGGTTAATGTTTTGGTGAGGATTCCGCTGGTGCCGGTGTAGCGAGAGAGCGTGGTGTTGATCTCACCCATGCCTGCATCCAGCAGGGCGGTGACATCGGAGGCGTTGTTCTTGAGCGCTTCACCAAATTTGGCGCTGTCGAAGGTCAGTTTCATGTCCTTATCGAAGGTGAGACCGACCTCTTCGAAACGTTTGAAACTGCCGCTATTGGTGTAGCTGCGACTCATGCGATACAGCATTTCAGAGCGAAAACCGCTGAAGACCGTTTCTCCGCTAAGGGCGCCGCGGGTATATGTGGTCTTGCCGTTTTCGGTCTTGGCAGTGGATGCCATTTTGTCTTTCAAGTGGGTGATGGTTGTGTTGAACTTTGAGACCATGGCATTCATCAGCCCTGCGGCTTTATCGGTATTGGCATTGATGCTCAACTGCGCGCTCTTGCCTTCAGCATCTCCTGCAAGAGAGAGTGTGAGGCCTTCCACCACATCAGTGAGGTTGTTGTTGCTGGCGCGGGAAACGCTCATGCCATTGACGGTGAATTGGGCGTTTTGAGCGTCTTGCAGCAGGGAATTGAATCCCAGCCCGGCGCCATCGGTGTAGAGCATGGTGTGATTTGTGCCTGTTTGATTGGCGGTGATGACCAATTGACTGGCGACGATGGAGGCTTTGAAGTCGTGTCCTTCCGGTTGGTTGGCGGCATTGATGGCATTGAGGATGTTGCGCTGGGTGTCACTGCTGTTGATGGTGATGGAGACGCCCCGCGCTGTGTAGTGGAAGGTGGTGCTTTCGAGGTCTCCACTTTTATCGAGGGTGAGGGTTTGGCCGCGTCCGGTGTCGAAGGCGCCGTCGGTCATGGTTTGCCAGTCTGCGGTGTAGTTGGTTGAGCCATCGGTCTGACGGATTGAGACGGCGTTGCCATCGGCATTGACCAGCCGAAACTGGCGTACACCGGATGAATCGCGGACTTGCAGGGTGTAGTCGCCGCTGCCTAATTCTTTCTGGCCGCTGGCGAGTGTCGAAACAGTAGCAGCTGTCAGTGAGGTGGAGGCGACAAAGTCCCCGTATTCGCCGGGGGCTGTTTCTGTTTGCAGGGCGGCGCTGCCTGTTCCTCCCATCCAGAATGTTCCGCTCTTGTTCAAGGCGAGGTCTGGGTTTGCTACCGCAACAGTGGCGCGGCTTTGGGCTTTCGCCAATTTGGTGACCGTGAAATCGTAATCGGTCACTGGGGCGGTTTCGCTGGTTTTGCTGACGGTGAGAACGGTACTGCCGCTGATGGCAGGGGTGATGCTGGCTTTGGCGACCGTGCTTAATCCATAGGTGGCTTGTGTGCTGATGAGGGCTTGAATTGCGCTTTGCAATGCATCGAAGTTGGATTTGACATCGGTATAGACGCCGCGGCGCACTTCCATGCTGTCTTTCAGGGTCTGGACCCGTTTAAGCGGTGCGCTTTCAGCCTCGATCGTTGTTTTGATCGCGGTCTGAAAAGAGGGTGTCAGATTTCTGATGGAAGCATCAATGGATGTGATTGTTGTAGCCATGGTTCACCTTCAGTTTCCTTTGAAACTTTGCTGGGGAGGCGCCACTGGCGCCTCCCCATGGATTTCGTGCCGTTCAGTAAAGGTTCCGTTGATCCTAGCGGAAGAGGCTGAGCAGGTTCTGCGGGGCCTGGTTGGCCTGCGCAAGCATTGCGATCGCCGTCTGTTGCAGGATGGTGTACTTCGAGGCATTCATTTGTTCTTCGGCCATGTTGGCGTTCATGATGCGGTTGTAGCCTGCTTCCACGTTCACCTGAGCGGTGGAGATGGATTCTTCCTTGAAGGTCAGGCGGGACATCAGTGAGCCGAGGTCGGAGAGGGCGCTGGTAACTTTGTCGAGGGCGTTGTTGGTGGTGGTGAGGTAGGCGCCAGCCTTGGCAGCGTTGGAGACGTTCACCGAGAAGTTGTTCGCTTGTTCGTAGGTGAAGGCCAACTTGTTGCCGACTGTGGAGGAAACTGTTCCGAATGCGGCGAGTGTTGCGCTAGCGCCGCGGCCAGACTGGTAGGTGCCAGCACCGGCGACGTAAGCGGAGCTTGCTGAGTAGTTCGTGGTGCCATCGGCGGCAACGCGGTTGATCTGCATGGCCTGACCTGAGGAGTCGTTCAGCTCAAGTTTGACTTCGTTCATGGCGATGAATTCGAAGGTCATCGATTGGCCGGTGACGAGGTCTGCGGCATCGCCTGTGAAGGCTAATGTGACGCCAAGTTGTGCAGCAGCATTTGTGCCAGTGCCGTCGGTGAGCGCGCCGCTGGAGCCTGTGGCTGACAGGTCAACACCAGATACTGCGATGGAGCCATTGGTGCCCCAGGTGCTGTCGTCGAGGTTGGTGAGGGTGTAGCTGGTGCTGGTGGCGCTGGTGGCGGCATCAATCGTCAGTTTGTAGTGACCAGAGGTCATCTTATCGGCTGAAGCGGGGGAGGCGGAGCCGGTCACGCCGCTGAGGCCGGTGACGAGTTTGCTGCTCGTGTCGAGGTTGAAGTTGCCGTGTGTGGCGTCGGTGGCCTTGTCGAGCACTTCAAAGGAGTAATCGCCAGTGGACAGTTCGGACATGTTGTTCAGCGTGCCAGACTGAGCGGCGTTCGCACCGAATGAGGCACCCAAAACGCTGGTGGTGGCCTGAGCGGTTGCTACAACCTTGGAAAGGCTCAGTGTGGCGGGGTCCAACGCATTCGGCAGAGTCCAGGTGGTGGATTCGCCTTCATCTACACCAGTTTGGAACAGTTTCGTACCGGTGGAGTTATCGAGTAATTTGACGCCGTTCCACTTGGTCTGGTCAATGATGTCTTGCAGCTGTTGGGCATAGGATGAAAGCTGGGTTTGGATGGTCGCGCGTTCTGAAGAACCGAGCGTATCCGAAGCAGCCTGTTCAGCCTTGTTGCGCATCTGGGTGATGATGTCGGTCATCTTGCTCAAACCGCCTTCAGCGACGGAGAGCATGTTCTTGGCATCGCCGATATTGTCGAGCGTCACCTTCAAACCCTCAGAGCGGGCAAGCATCTTGGTGGCGATGGTCAAGCCAGCGGGATCGTCAGCAGCGCTGTTGATGCGTCTGCCGGTGGAAAGGCGGGTCTGATGAGTCGCCAGTTTGGCGTTGATGTTCATCAGGGAATTGAGGGAGTTGAGAGCGCCGATGTTCGATGCAATGCGGGTGATATCTACAGTAGCCATTTCAAACCTCCATGTTTGAATTATAGGTAGGGGATCCTTCCCCTATTTGAATTTGATTTTTGAACGATGTTTTTCTTGCTTTTTGTTTCAGGTACAGACTTGTCGATTGAGGTGAAAAGTGTGGGGTATTCGATACGCGCCTCCGTCTTGCCAGGATTTGGGTATTCAGTTTTTTTGTCACACCTATAGTTTCGGCAGGGCGGCCCCTTACTTGAGGCAAATTGACGGTTTCCTCGTAAATAAGGCATTAATTTTTCCTTGCACCCACCCTGCATTCGAAGTCAAAGCAGGAACGCTGTTATATAATTATTTATGGAACAGGAGAAAAAACATGTTCACAAACCTGTCAGATGGAACAAAGACGGCACTTCAAGTGGTGTTCGTTTTGGCACTTGTGGGTGCGGCGGCGGCTTTCCTGATCTCGATGGGGCTTTTTCAGACCTCGGCAGAGAGTCACCTGGTTTCTTTTGAGGTGAACGCCTCTGGCGGGTACGCGCTCATCACCCTGCAGGCGGGCAGCGAATCAATTGAAAAACCAGCCACAGTGACCGTGCCCTGGTCAAAAACGATTCGGATCAAAAGCGGAACAGAGGTTTACCTGACCGCCTCGAATCCCTCACAGACAGGCGAACTGGCCTGCCGCATTCTGCTGGATAAGGCCGATTGGAAGATGGAAACAGTCAACGCCCCCAAAAATGGAGTTGCCTGTGCAGGGATCGTCCCCTGAAATTTTCAGGGCCTGGGGGGAATGAACGCCGCAGGAACTGCAAGTTGCGGGGTCTTTAAGTTCGCCTGCGGGTTTTCACGCAGTGACAGGTGAATGGTCAACGAGCCGATGCTGGTCATTAATGGAACCACCAAACGCGGATATTCAAGCGTGGAAATGGATGCCCCCTTGCCGATCAGCAACGAAGGCGTGGAAATATTCGACTCAAACCCCGCTTCTGCCAACCTCATGCTGGCTTGCCCGGTAATGACATTTCCCAACTCTGCAATACCACTCTGCGCCAGTTCGTTCAACGCCTCGAATTTTTCACCCATCAAAGCGGAAGCGAACTGAATGGCCGCCTCCTTCGACATGCCATAAAAAACGGTCCCATCCACGGCGCCGATCAATGAAATGATGACCGTGGCATCGTCGGTGTGATACGAACCGTTTTCAAGCCGCAATTCTCCGCGCTGGACGGTTTCATGCAGTTCCATTCGGAGGATATCATGTGCCGAGCTTACAAAAGGGTTTAAGAACTTGACATTCATTTCCTGCTCCAATTCATCCTGTGGCGGCGGGCGGTACTTGCGAGTCACTTTGAGGGACCGGCGCTTTGATCGAAGAGATAAAACTCTCCACCAGATGCGCTTCTCCATTTTTCTTTTCCCGCAGCGCCAGGTGGACAGTGAGCATGCCAAATTGGGTTTCCAACGGCACCACGATCCGTGGAAAATCAAGCGTTGAAATCTCCACTCCGTTGCCGTTGAGCACGGTGGGGGTCGAGATGTTCGATTTGTAGCCCGATTCTGAAAAGCGAATGGTTGCCTGCCCGCTGATGACATTCCCCAGTTCGGCCACACCGCTTTGGGCCAGCGTGTTAAATTCAGTGAACTCCTGTCCCATGATCTTTGAGACCATGTTCAAACAGGTGACCGTGGACATGCCATACATGACCACGCCATACACATCCCCGATCAGGTTGATCAAGACGGTGATGTCATCAGAAGTCAACGATGATTTATGCAGCGATACTTCTCCGCGCACCGCATTGGCTCCAACCTCCGTTTTCAATACTTCCACGGCGGCCTGAACGAACGGATTTAGAAATTTCACATCCACTTTCCACCTCCATAAAGGTCGGGGATTTCCCCAACCATGATTTCATTGAGTTGAGCAGGCATGTTCACTCCATTTTCTTGTAAAAAGAAATTCCAAAATTTTGAAAACCGAATTTGGCCGCGCCTGAAATGATCTCTGTGCCGCCCACGAACAACACCCCGCCGGGCCTTAAGGCTTTGCAGAATTTTGCGTACAGCAGATCTTTGGTGGCTGTGGTGAAATAGATCACGACATTGCGACAGACGATCAGATCGAAATTACCTTCGAATGGGTCTTCCAAAAGGTTCTGTTCTTGAAAACGGATATTCCGTTGCAGTTTTTCATTGGCAAAGTATGGAGCCGCTGGCGTGATGTGCCGCTCCTTTTGTGCGCTGGAAAGATTGCGAACATCCTCCACACTGTATGGCCCACGGGAGCGGGCTTTGAGCAGTGCGCCGCGGTCGAGGTCGGTTGCCAGAATGGAATAGCGCTGATGGGGTGCGGCCTCTTCCATCAGGATCGCGAGCGTGTAGGCCTCTGCCCCGGTGGAGCACCCTGCGCTCCACAGTTTTAATCCGCTGGCCTGATTGCATGTTTTCAACAAATGCGGCAGCACCTCGGTGCGGACACTCTCCCAGCGGTTGGGGTCGCGGAAAAATTCAGTGACATTGATGGTCAAATAATTGCGAAACTTTTCGAGCTCACTGGCATCGTTTTTGAGCAGGCTGAAATATTCCTTCCATGTGTTGATGCGTGTGCGCACCAGCCATGAATCGAGGCGGCGTTTCATCTGCTCTTCCTTGTAGCTTTCAAGGTCAATATTGAGCGCTTGTTTGATCGAGGTCTTGATCTGTGTATAAATTTCAGGTTCCATGCTTTGCATCCTGTTTGCTCATTTCACGCACAACCGACTCGATGGCTTTGGCGATCTGCGGGCGCGGCAGAACGGCATCGGCGGCCCCGGCTTCCACCACGCTGCGCGGCATTCCCCACACCACACAGGTGCTTTCGTGTTCGGCGATCACATATCCGCCTGCGCTGTGTAAAATGGACATGCCGATGGCTCCATCACTGCCCATGCCGGTCAGGATCACTCCGACCATGTTTTTCCCAAAATGGCGGTTCATCGAATTAAGGGTCACATCCACTGCGGGGCGCACACCATGCACGGTCGGCTTTTGGTTGAGCGCCACCCGTTCATCTTCATCGAAGGTCATGTGAAATCCACCGGGGGCAACCAGAACCTGTCCCGCCAAAAGCGAGTCGCCGGGTTCGGCTTCTTTTACCTTGAGCTGCGAAATGGTGTTGAGCCGTTCTGAAAGCGAGCGGGTAAAGCCCACAGGCATGTGCTGCACAATGACAATGGGAGATGGCAAACTGGATGGCAGCATCGGCAGGATCTCACTCAACGCGCCCGGCCCACCCGTGGATGAACCTATCAGAATAACAGGAGCCTGCCTCGAGTACGGACGAATCGCTTTTTCGGGTTGGCTGGCTGCTGTTGAAGGGGCGATCTTCAACAGGTTGGGAAGAGTCTGCTTAACGCGGGCTTTCGCCGCAAGTTTTATTTTGGTGATGATCTCCGCCATCGCAATGCGGATATCGAGGCGGTTATCGGGTTTTGCAATAAAATCCACTGCGCCAAGCATCAATGCCTGGATCGTTTCGGAGGCGCCCTCTTTTGTGAGGCTGCTGACCATGATGACCGGGCAGGGGAAATCCTTCATGATCTCGCGCAAGGTGGAGAGGCCATCGAGGTGCGGCATTTCCACATCAAGCGTGATGACATCGGGCTGCAATTGGGGGATCAGACGCAGGGCTTCCCTGCCGTTGCTTGCCGAACCGACAACCTGTATCTCAGGGTCTTCGTTGAGCTGTTGAATAATGGAAAAACGCATGAACGCAGAATCGTCCACCACCATTACCCGCAGCGATTTGGGAGAAATGCCGTTGTCGGTCATATACATTTAAGCCAGTAGTTTGGTGATGGCCTTCATCACACGGTCTTGCTCAAAAGGCTTTACGACGAAATCCTTGGCGCCAGATTTGACCGCTTCAAGCACCACCGATTCCTGGCCGAGTGCCGTGAGCATGATGACCCGCGCCTTGGGGTCGAACCCGACGATCTCTTTCAGAGCGGTCAGGCCGTCCATTTCGGGCATGGTCACATCCATCAAAACGATATCGGGGTGGAGTTCCTTGTAGCTGTTGACGGCTTTAAGGCCGTTCTCGGCTTGAAAGACTTCATAGCCGTCGGTGCTGAGCATTTTGGTCAAGCGCACCCGTAGAAATTCTGCATCATCCACGATCAATATTTTCGACATACGATTTTCTCCTTTAGTTTATTGGTTGTCTGCCAATGTTGTTCCATTGAGGTTTTTATATTTCATGTTCCTTCTGTCCGATGACGCGCACCGTTACCCGCCCATCTGCCACATAAACGCGGAGCGTGCGCCCGGTGTGCCCGCCGACTTCCTCCGCTGTGATCTTCATGTTCAAGCGTTGCAGGGTGGTACGGGCTTTTTCCACGTTGCGCGTTCCGATATCGAAGGTGCTTGTCATGCCGGGCGCCACCAACATGTTCGCGCCGCCCACCATGCGGACAATGAGTCGGCTTTTGTTTGCGCCTGCCTTGATCATGGCTTCGATCAGATTTGCAATGCCGGTGTCCACATATTTCCCAGCCGTAGATGCTTCATCGTTTTCTGTGCCATTTGCACTTTCTGGCAGAACGGCATGCAGCAGACCTGCCACATGGGCCAGGGGGTCGGTCATCGCTATGCCGACACAGGAGCCCAGACCATAGGCAATGAGTACATCTTCGGGATTATGGCTTGCGGCCAGTTCTCCCAATCCCAAGCTGATTGGATCGCTCATACGTCAGTTTTCTTTGCTGTCATCAAATTTTGCAAGGCCTTCATGTCCGGGATGACCCAGAAATCGGTTTCGACACTGCGCGTACCATCCATGAAGTTGGCATGTACCAGCAGCACATGCTCATTGACACCGCCGACCGTGGCCACCACAATATCGAGGATCGCTCCCACCATGTCGACCATGATGGCAGGGGGGCTGGGGCGGAAACTGGCACCGACCGTCTTTGCAACAGAATTCAAAAAGAAGGAGCCGCACAGGTTTCCCAACTCACCCAGTGCCGACCGTTCGAGGGTGCCCAGATGCTGGGTGGAACCCTGCGGCACTCCCATCAGCAGATCGGCAAGTTCGAGGGCTTTGTGGTGCGGAATGATCATCATGATCTGCCCCACCATATCCCCTTCGAAACGCAGGTACACTCCTACGGCATCATTTTCAGGGTCACCAACGACCTTGGGTATCGTCAACAGGGGGACCAGTTCAAGCACCGGGTCGCTGACTTCGATCTTATGCCCGACCATTCCTGAAAAACCATCAGCGGCATTCTTGATCCCTTCACTTGCGATGGTGTTGAGCATTTCCAAAAGTTTTTCATCAAATTGTGCTGTTTCCTGCATACATCCTCACTATATTCCGGCCAGTTTGAACAGGCCAAACACATCCACGATCAACGCAACCTGACCTTCTCCAAGGATGGCTGCGCTGGAAATCCCAGGGATATCGCCGATGAAACTCCCCAACGGCTTCACTACAATATCCTCCTCCCCCAACAACGAATCAACGATCACACCCACCCGCTGTCGGCCCCACTGCACCACCACGGCGTACATGCTCTTTTTCTGTTCTTTGCTGCGCGGCAGATTGAAAATTTCAGAGAGGTCGATCAACGAAAGCACACTTTCCCGCAGCATGGTGACAGGTTTTCGATAGACATGCTTGATCTCAGATTCATCAAGGCGGAAGGTTTCGGTGATCATCACCAGCGGAATGGCAAAGGTGGAATGCTGCACGCGCACCAGCAAAGCGGGCACGATGGCAAGGGTGAGCGGCAAAAAGACATGGAAACGTGTTCCCTGCCCGGGGTTGGTCTCAACCTGTATGGATCCGTTAATGCGCTGGATGTTGGTCTTCACAATATCCAGCCCCACGCCGCGCCCGGAGATATCGGTCACCTTGGAGGCGGTGGAAAGCCCTGCCATGAACATCAGGTCAAGTGCCTGCTCTTCGTTCAGGCTGGCAGCTTCTTCTTCCGAGATCAGGCCTTTTTGAACAGCGCTCTTGCGTAATTTGTCTGTATTGATCCCGCCGCCATCATCTTCAACGGTCAAAATAATGCGTCCCTGTTCATGGCGGGCGGTGAGGGTGATCTTGCCCCGGGCTGGTTTGCCCGCTGCAATGCGCTCCTCAGGGGTTTCGATGCCGTGATCCACAGAATTGCGGACGAGATGAATGAGCGGGTCGTTGATCTCTTCCAGCATGGAGCGGTCCATTTCGGTCTTTTCACCGTGAATGGCAATGTCGATCTGTTTCCCAACCTTCAACGACATATCATGCACCATGCGCGGGAACTTGCCGAACACACTTGCGATCGGCAGCATACGGATGTGCATCACTTCTTCCTGCAGTTCATCGGTGATGCGGCCCAAATGCGTGATGGTTTCTGTAATGATGTCGTAGTTGCTGTTCATGCGAGTCATGCGGCTGTGGATCTGTCTTAAGTGATTTCGGTCTGTGATCAGTTCCCCCACCAGATTGACAAGATTATCAAGGCGTTCCACATTCATGCGGATGGCCATATCGGTGCTGCGCCTGCCAAATGGATTGTGACTGCGCCGCTCCACACCACCCGCCTTGGAGCGATCGCCTCCCACTTTAACCGACGCCTGCTCCTGCTGCAAAATGCCTTTTCCACCCGAAAGCACGAGCCTGCCATTGACCGAAATTTCTTCAATACCTGAAAGTCTCGTCAACGCCGCGCTGACCTGTTCGAACGATTGCGAAGATGCCACCGTGGCTGAGAACTCGCGCACACTCGCCGCTGATTCGATCTCCGCTTGTGACGGGGTCATCGTTTGGATCTCGCCTGCATCCTGCAAGGCCATCATCAATTGAAAGGCACGCGCTGCAGATGCCATGCTGTTCACGTCGATCACTGCCTGGATGTGGAAGATGCCATCGGGAAGGTCGGCACCAGTTTCAGGTTCAGGGGTGAAGCGGGCTTCCTGTCGGGGAGTTTCTTCGCCGATCAATCCCTTCAGCGCAAAAACGATTTCCTTCATATCCACATCACAGACCTGCGAATCACAGACTTCATCGCGCAGCAGCCGCAAATGGTCCACCGCTTCAAGACAGACGTTGATCAGCTTGCTTGTGATCTGAATATCATTTTTGCGGACGCCATCGAGCACGGTTTCCATGGCGTGGGTGAGATCGGTCATGCGTTGATGCCCGATCATGCCCGACATGCCCTTGATGGTGTGTGCCGAGCGGAAAACCGTCTGCACCAATTCAGGGTCTGCTTCTCCATGTTCCAGACGGAGCAGGCTGTCATCCAGGGCTTGTAGATGTTCATCAACTTCAGCTAGAAAAATGGGCAGTTCTTCTTCGTTGATATCAAAAATGATTTCCATAAATGGGGCTCCAATGTCTCACCGTCAAAGTTAACACAGCCCTCTGTTTTTTCCTGTAAAGCAGCCGTAAAGAGAAACCAAAAAACGGGTAAATTCTTTACGCCCGAAAATAAAACACCTCCTTCATTTTGAAGGAGGTGTTGGGGGCTGGGCGGGTTCTGCGAGGGCTTCTTCCGTTTCTGAAACGAGAAGTTTTCGCAGTTGGTCGAGCGATTCGGGTTTGCTTTCTTCTGCCAGTAATTCCTGTATTTTGACCTGATCCTGCACGGCCTGGAAGATCTCCTGCCGCAGGATGATCAACTCACGCGGGGCATCAATGCCGATCTTGATGCGGTCTCCTTCGATGTCAAGAACGGTGACGGTGATGTTGTCTCCGATGGTGATGCTTTCATTGATCTTGCGTGATATGACCAGCATAAGAAATGCTCCAGTGGGTGGGATGTTAACGCAGATAGTCGAAGAGGCTGAGCGCCGAGATCGCGCGCTGGCTGACCTCCAGCACGGCTTCGTAGGTGGTCTGCTGATTGGCAAGCAGGGCAATGCCTTCGGCCATGTTGGTGTCTTCGTTTTTGGAGAGCAGGCTGCGGGTTTCCAATTTTACGGTTTCGAGGAAATTCGCCGCCGAATCGACCTGACGCATCCGCGCACCGTTTGAAGTGCGGTATTGGTCGAGGGTTTCAAGCGAAGATTTCAACGCGCTCAGCGTGGATTCCAAAGTGAGCGGGTCTGTTACGGGGTCGCCTGTATCCTGAATGTTGTTTTGCTGCAAGGCGTTCGAAGCGAGGATCATATTTTGCAGGAAGCCCAGAATGGCCTGGTCGCCGCGCACATTCAAGGTGACCGATTGGTCCGGGCCGAGGCTGCGCTGAATATTGCCCTGGTCACCGAGATAGGTGATGACCTTGGGGGTGAAAGGGTTGCCCTGATAATCGGGCAGGGTGGCGGCGGCATCGCTCAGGGCAAAGGCTTTTTGGTTGACCTGATAACCTGAAAAAATGTACTGCCCATTGACTGAGGTGTTGCCCAATTCCACCGCCTGGTTAATGAGGGTTTGCATTTCGGTGGCCAGTGACTCGGCGCGTTCCCTGCCTGAGAGCGAGTCGTTCAATCCGCGCAGGATGAGGTTGTTGGCCCGAACGGCAAGCTGTTCCAGTTGGTCGAAGGCGTTGTCGGTGGCGGTCATCCAGTTTTGGGTGAGTTCGGCTGTGTCGGTGTACGATTCGAGCGTTTGCAAATGGGAGCGCAGACTCAGACTCGCCGAGGCGTGTGTGGGGTCTTCAGAAGCGACCTGAAAATTTTTGCCTGAAGCGATTCTGTTCTGCAATTTGCTTACCTTTTCCAGATTATCTGCCATGTTTTGAATGGCGCCATCGGTCATCATTTGGTGTGTGATTCTCATATCAGCTCCCTGGGCTTACAGCCCAACCCGCCCCATGCGATTGATGACCAGATCGAGCAGGTCATCGTAGGCGGTCAATACCCGGGCGGCGGCTTGATAGGCTTTTTGGGCCTTGGCCATGTTGGCGGCTTCTTCATCCAACGAAACCCCAGCCATCGACTCACGTTGGTTGCCGAGGGCATCTGTGACAAGCCCATGCTGGTAGGAATGGTCAGTGGCGCGTTTGGTGAGTACGGCCAGTTCGGTGATCTGGGAATTGTAGAACTCGTTCAATGTGGCTGTGCCTGCCTTCATCCCTTTGACCGTTTTCAAGCCTGCGATCTGCAGGGCAATATCATTGTTGCCAGCCTGATTCGCCGCACTGGAAGTGGCAATGCTGGCCGCGTCCACCGCGGGGTTGACCGAAATGCTGAGCGCATCGCTGCCGCCAAAGAAATTTAATCCTGTGGCATTGTTCAAGCCGTAGCCGCTGTTGTGAATGGTGTTCACTTGTGAGATCAGCCCGCCTGCCAGAGTGTTAAGCCCGTTCAATTGATCCACCAATACACGGTCGCGCACTTCGAGAAGGCCTTTCAGTTCGCCGCTGGGCGGGGTTAATTGTTGGTTATCGCTCCAATACACATCCAGAATACTGGTGTCGCTGGGGTTGGCGCGGGTTTCGAGCGTGAACGCATCATGCCCCACCACCAGCACATGCCCGCCGAGCGAGACGAGCACCTCTCCGTTCTTTTGCTCGGTGGAAACCGCCCCCGTGAGTTTGGCGAGGCGGTCAAGGGCCACGTCGCGCTTGTCCAGCAGGTCGTTGGGTTGTTCGCCAACCGAAATCACCCGCGAAATGTTTTCGTTCAGGCGGGCGATATCGCCTGCCAAAGTGTTGATCTCTTCCACCTGGCTTGAGACCGTGAGATTCTGGTCACTGCGCAATTGCATGATCTGGGTGGCGCGGCGGTTGAAGGCGGTTGCCAGCGAGGCGGCATTATCCAGAAGGACGGTCCGCAGGCTGGTGTTGGTGGGGTCGTTGGAAAGGGATTGCCAGCCAGCCCAGAACTGGTCAAGTTTTGGGAGCAATCCATCGGCTGAGGTTTCGGCGAGGACCGATTCCAGTTGTGAGAGAATGCCGCTTTGGGTTTCCCAGTTTCCAGCTTCGGAGGAAACGGCGCGATAGCGCCCGTCGAAATACGAAATGTTGAAGCGTTGAATCCGATCAATGGTGACGCCCGCGCCGCGCTGTCCTGCTCCGGTGTAATATTCTGCGCCGTTGATGGAGGAAGGTGTTTCAGCCGTGAGCACCGCCGATTGACGGCGGTAACCCGGTGTGCTGGCATTGGCAATGTTGTGCTCGGTGATTTCCAACACCTGCGAATGGGTGAGGACGGCTTGCAAGGCGATGGAGATACCGGAGGAGATGGTTGGCATGGTGGAGCCTCAAGCGCGTCTTTCCACGCCCAAACCTGCTGCAGGTTCCTGACGTTTGCTCGCATCTTTGGGAGAGCGGTAGCCCGCCTCGGGTTGGAAGATGTCTATGAGGAAGGATTGGGTCGCCTTCAGCCAATCGAGCTTGGTGAGGGCGAGGGCCTGGCTGGCGTGATTTAGCTCGCGTGCCTGGCTGGTGAGGCTGTAAATGCCATCGGTGAGGTTTTTGATACGGGCGGCGTCTTCGGGTTTGAGGAAGGGCAACAATGCCTGAATGGAGGTTTCCGCCAGTTGGACATCAAGTGCAAGGGATAATGCCTGAACGACCTGACGACACTTGTCTTCGAGCATGCTGATCTTGTCGAGCAGGGCTTCCTTGTCTTCCACGATCTGCAGGATCTGATTCGGTTCGTTCAGGAGGGAAACACGTTCTTTTTTAGAGAGTGCCAACAGGTCTTGCAGTGCGCGGAAGAGCAGCACCAGTACCTGTTCCAGTTCATAGCGTTGTTTTGTGAGTTCTTCTTCATTGACCATCGCAGGAGTCCTTCATGGTTGGCTTACTTGGGAAATAGTTTTGCTAACAGCTTGCGGGCGAGTTCACCGACTTGCACGGTGTAATCGCCGCTCTGCACTTGTTGTTTGAGCATTGCCAGCCGCTCGCTTTCCACCTCTTCGGTGTTGCCGAGGGCGGCCCGGGCTTTCGCCAGCAAGCGCGCATTTTCAGACATTTCCACTTTGTCCTGTCCGCCGCGCGTAGATTCCACCTCGCCGGCCTCATCGCGTTTTTCGATGGGGTTGGCGTTTTCGGTGGCTTTCGTGGAAAGCGGTTGAATTCCAGTGGGTTCAATTTTCATGGGTAGGGTTCTCCTGCAAGGTTAATGGTCTCACAATACCATTATCGGCACTTTTTCTAAAAACATTATGCCTTGCGAAGATTAATTGCCTCTGAAATCATCGTGTCAGTCTGTTGAAAGGCCTTGAGTGACATGCTCAAATTGCGCTGCAGGATCGTAAGGCTGGTGAGTTCCTGGGCAAGGTCGGTGTTGGAATTTTCGACCTTGAATCCGCTCAAGGTGCCGAAATTCTCCGCGCCAGGGTCACCTGCTTGTGCCGCGCCAGAGACCTCCGACTCGAGCAGGATGTTGTTGCCGTTGTCGGTCAACCCGCTGGGGTTGGGGAAGCGCGTCAATTGCACTGTGCCGACCTCTACTGTGGCTCCATCCGCATCGGTGGCAGTGACCACGCCCGTGGACGAAATGCTGATGTTGGTCATGCCTTCGGCGATCTCGCCATCCCAAACGAGCGGGTAGCCGTTGGCGTTGACGAGGGTCCGTTCTGCATCCAGCGAGAATTGTCCATCGCGGGTGTAGCCGATCGTCCCATCGGGCAGGGTGACGCTGAAAAATCCATCGCCCTGAATGGCCCAATCAAGCGGATTGGAGGTGGCCCGCAGGGAGCCTTGCATGGTCAGCAGTTGGGAACTGCGCATTTGTGTCCCTTCCTTGAGTTGGGCATTGAGCATCTCTTGAAAGTTCGAGCGTGTGGCTTTGTAGCCTGCCGTGTTGACGTTGGCCAGATTGCTGCTGGTCACATCCAGATCGAGCATATGGCTGAGGATATCCTGCCGTGAAATATTGAGCGTGTGAAAAAGGGAGGATGGCATGTGATGGACTCCTTATCCGATCCGTCCAAGCGAAGCGATGGTTTTGCCGAGCAATTCATCCTGGTTTTGAACCAGTTTTTGCGCGGCTTCATAAGAACGCCCGACCTCCACCAATTGCGTCATCAATTGAGATGGATTGGCATTGGAGGTTTCCAGATACCCCTGCACCACCTGCGGTACTTCCTCACCTGTCGAAGCGGCAGGACCTGTGAACAGGTTGCCTTCGGTGTGCTCCAACTCCGCTTCGGGGTCGGCAAATACGCCAATGCCGAGGGTGGCTACTTCGGTGCCATTCACGCTGAGGATGCCTTCGGGCGAAACGGACACCTCTCCATCGGGAAGTTCAATGGCCTGCCCCGCATCATCCAGGACCTGATACCCGTCCACTGTTACGAGGGTATTTTCAGCGTCCCGAAGGAAGCGGCCATCACGGGTGTAGCGATTGCCATCGGGGGTTTTGACCGTGAAAAAACCGCTGCCTTGCAGTGCAAAATCCAAAGGATTGTTCGTGTTCTGCATGGCACCCGCTCCAAAGTCAATAAACTCCTGCCCGACCTGTGTGCCAAGCCCCAACGTGCCGACGAATTCGATCGGGCTGGTTTGTAAATTCCCATTGGTATACACCGCCTGCTCCGGCATGAAATCCTGTGCGGTGGTCAGAATTTGTTTGAAGCCCGGGGTTTGCAGGTTGGCGATGTTGTGACTGATCACCTGCTGGCGATTGGCATTCATCACCATGGCGGAAACGGCGGAATATAGTCCTTTGATCATGGTCTTCTCTCCATTTTATTTTCTCTGCTGAAAGCTCAATACCAGTTGAACTTCTTCACGGCTCATGCTGAACTGACGGGCGATCTCGACATCTGACATATTGGCTTCCGACATCGCACCGATCAGGCGGTTGCGCTCCAAAACCGACGAAACCGAATCAACGGTCTGGTTTTGGCTGGTTTTTTCCTGTGAAATATTTAATAAAGCCTTGAAATCAGATTGTCCCATCACACCGGTTGAGGGTGACGCTGCAGCCTGCGGAGGGTTGGCGACCAGTCCGCGCATTTCCTCCACCAGCGGAGCCATGCGTTTTGCCTGTGCCTGACGGTTCTGCGCCAGGGCGGTCTCTCGCGCCAGTTGCAGCACGTACAATGAATCTTCGAGGGATACTTTGGAAATATTGCTCATGATTCCATCATCGCTTTCAGGGAAACAAGGGCGCGGGCATGAAGCTGACACACTCGCGATTCGGTGATATCGAGCACCTTGCCGATCTCTTTGAAGGTCAATTCCTCGTTGTAGTACAGGGAGAGTACCAACTGTTCGCGTTCATCAAGGCTTTTGATGGCTTCCGCCATATCCTCGGCCATGTCTTTTTCTTCGAGCAGATCCAGCGGGTTGGCCTGTTTTTCATCGCCATATTTTTCGTGGAGCGGCACTTCACCTTCATGGTCGCCTTCCATCATCATATCCAGTGAAACCAGCACACGGTTCGTATCTGCCAGGCCCTGCTGCACATCTTCAACATTGGTGCCCAGATACGAGGCGATCTCATCTTCGGTGGGTTCGCGGAAATTTTCCGACCAGAGCGTCGTGATGGATTTCTGGATCAGGCGCGAGCGTTTGCGGGCCGCGCGCGGCATCCAATCAGTGGTGCGGAGGTAATCCATGATCTTGCCGCGGATCCTCAGGCTGGCATAGGTGCTGAACTTGGTGTTGAATTTCGGGTCGAAGTGATCCACCGCTTCGATCAGGCCGATCAAACCCTGATGGGCGAGGTCTTCGTAATCACTCCCACGTTCACGGGTCACACCCATGCGCCCCAGCAAATAATGGACGAGGGGCACGGATTGCAGGACCAGTTTCTCCCGCAATTCAGGAGAGCGGTTTGCGATGAATTCCTCCAAAATTCCTGTGGCTTCCATTTGCATGACCATGCTTTTACTTCACCTCTGACGGGCTTGAAGGGTCAAGACCGCTGGTTTCTTCAGGTTGTGCGTCTTTTCTCTGTGACGTGGTGGCCGAGCTGATCTGACGGGCGATGATGGCCAGCAGGCCGCCGATGACCACCAGTGAAACGCTTGTGCGAAATACAAAATCGAGCAGGGTGGAGCCCTTCACCAGCAAAACGCCAGACACCGTAAAAAAAACAAGCACCAGAAAAATCACACTGACCGTGATCGTGAACTCGACCAGAACAGGGGCAGGAGCGTTTGCAGCCGTCTGTTTGGATGAGTCTGCCTTTTTCTTTTCTTCTTCGGCAGGGTCCTGCCGTTCCAGTGAGATCTCGTTATCGGCCACGGGGTTGGTCCTTTTTACTTATTCCATTCCTTCGCGAATAACGCAGAGACCAGCCGCTGTGGGTCGGCGGTTTCCAAATGGCGGGCTGTTTCCCTGCCATTGGTAAAGTAGCTGAGCGGCACCGAGCTCTTGCGCGCAAAATTGTATAAGCCGCCGAAGTGATAGGTCTCATCCAACTTGGTGATGATCACGCCATCAAGGTTGAACACGCCCAGCGAAGCAGATAACTGGAACAGGTCTGCTTCCTTGGTGGTGGCAGGCGCAACCAGATAGGTGCAGCGCGAGGGCATTTCCGAGAGCAGTGCGCCGAGTTCGATCATTTGCTTTTCATTGCAAGGGTTGTAGCCTGGGGTATCCACCAGATACAGGTCGCTGGCTTGTGAGGTGTTGAAGGCTTCGTTCAAATCCTGCGGGGTATAAACGAGTTTCAACTCAAGCCCGAGTGCATCGGTGTAGGCTTTTGCTTCAGCAATGGCGCCCGTGCGTACGGTATCGGCACATACCCATGTGACCGACTTGTGCAGTCCCTGCCTGAAGAACAAAGCGAGTTTGGCCACCACACTGGTCTTGCCGCTTCCACTGGGGCCGACCACCGTCACAATATTGTTCGAGATGAAATTGCCCGCACCCTTTTGCACGCGCAATTCCGCGCCCATCAATTGCACGATGGACCGTTTGCAGGCTTCGGCATCTGCAAGTGTGACAGGGCTGAGGGTTTCCAGCGCCAGGTTTAGCAAACCTTCGACGAGGGAAACATCCACGCCTTGGTGGGTCAATTGCTGCTGGATCTTTTTCAGCGATGGAGGAAGGTAGCGTTCATTCGTCGGGACGGCTGATTCTGTTTTTTGAACAGGATCAGCCATCGGGGCGGATGGATTCGGCAGCGGGTTCAGGTTCAATTTCAGGGGCGGGGGCAAAGTCGCGGGCTTTTTTACGGCGGGGAGTTCCCATTCGATCTCTGGTCTTTCTTCCACTGTTTCGGGTTGCGGCGTTTTGGCTGCGGCCACCACTTCCACTGCCGATTTTTTCCACGGGTTCCAAATGGGGCCTTCGGGTACTTCGCGCATCGAAACAACAATGGCATCAGAACCGAATTCCTGTTGAACCAGTTGCAGGGTTTGAAGAGTTGAATCTGCCTTGAATGTTTTTGTGACCATGTGGACCTCTAATCGAGTTTGACCATGCCGTGCGCCTTCACCCTGGTGCCATGCCCGACCTCAGAAAATGCCATCACGATCAGGTTGGGCAGGGATTGATCCACCAACCTGCGGAAGGCCAGCCGCAATTCGCGCGGGCAAATGAGGATGGGAAAGTGACCGAGTTGGGCGAGGGCTTCCATTTGTTCGCCTGTTTTGAGTAAAACCTTCTGCGCCATGCCCGCATCAATGCCAAAGCCTGGGCTGCCTTCTGAGTTGACGAGCGAGGCGCGCAAGGCGGTTTCCAATTGCGGTGCAAGGGTGAAAACATGCAGTGTGTTGGCTTCATCTTTGTATTGACTTGAGATGGTGTGCGCCATGCTCTGGCGAACGGCTTCAGCGAGAATGTGCGGGTCGCGGGTCATGGGGGCGTTGTTGGCGAGCACTTCCAAAATTCCGCTCAAGTCGCGGATGGGCACACGTTCGCGTAACAGGTTGCGGAGGACGCTTTGAATTTCGCCGAGGTTGAGCAATTCAGGAGTGACGCCTTCCACCGAGGCGGGCGCTTTCTGGCGGAGTTGATTTAACATCTCCTGCACCAGTTGACGGCTGAGTAATTCTGCGGCGTTTCCGCGCACCACTTCAGTGAGATGGGTGCAGATCACCGAAAGCGGAGTGACCACGGTGTAGCCTCTTGCTTCGGCTTGATTCTGTTCGGCGCTGCTGATCCAAATGGCGGGCAGGCCAAAGGCTGGTTCAGAAGTGGGGATGCCCTGCAGCGGGTCTTCGATATCGGAGCCTGGAATTGCCATCAGACGGTCGAGCATGATCTCGCTGGCGGCTACTTCCTGTCCGCGGATCTTGATGCGATAGGATTGCGGTGACAGGCGCAGGTTGTCGCGGATGCGGACAACGGGGAGGATGAAACCCATTTCGCTCATCAACTGTCGGCGGATGCTGGTGATGCGGCGCAGTAAATTATCCTGATTGTCTTCATCGATGATGGGAATCAGGCTGTATCCGATTTCCAGTTCGATCGGGTCCACGACGACCATTTCCAGCATTTGTTCGGGGGTTTCGGGTTCGGTGGGTCGGGCTGGCAGCAGGGTGGCTGCTTCTGCCACAGCAACGGCTTTGGCCTGTTCGCGGTTGACGAAATAGGCGGCCACTCCGAGCCCAACACTGACCAGCACAAAAGGCAGGGTGGGCAGGCCTGGTACAAGGGTCATCAACCCCACCACCAGCGCACCGACTGCCAACACGTTGAAGTTTGAAACCTGTGCCGAAACTTCGGTGCCAAGCGATGATTCAGAGGTGGAGCGGGTGACGATGAGACCTGCGGCGGCAGAGACCAGCAGCGAAGGTACCTGGATGGCCAGCCCCGCGCCGATGGTGAGCAGAACATAGGTTTGCAGGGCAGTGGTCAGGTCCATGCCGCGTTGAACGGCACCGATGACAAATCCGCCGATGATGTTGACCAGCATGATGATAATGGCGGCGATGGCATCGCCTTTGACAAATTTACTGGCACCGTCCATTGCGCCGTAAAAATCCGCTTCCGCTTCGATCATCTTGCGGCGTTGACGAGCCTGGTTTTCGTCAATGAGCCCTGCGTTGAGGTCGGCATCAATGGCCATTTGCTTGCCTGGCATGGCATCGAGGGTAAAGCGGGCAGCCACTTCAGCCACACGGCCTGCGCCGCTGTTGATGACCACGAATTGAATAATCATCAAAATGAGGAAGATGACTACACCGACCACATAATTGCCGCCAACGATGAGATTGCCAAAGGTGGTGATGATCTGTCCCGCTTCGCCGCTGAGCAGAATCAGGCGGCTGACCGAGACGTTGATTCCGAGGCGGAACAATGTGACCAAAAGCAAAACCGTGGGGAAGACCGAAAATTCCATCGGCTGTTTGATGAACATGGTCAACAACACAATGCCGATGGAAACCGCAATGCTTAATGCCACGGCAAGGTCAATGATGAAGGCGGGCAGCGGCAGAAGCAGCATGCCAACCAGAATGACCAGGCTGAGCGCCATGACAATATCTTTTGAACGCAACAGGTTTTGCAGTGCGGCAATGATCGGATTCGGAGCGGGCGGGGTGATGGTGTTTGTGGTCATTAGATTGGTAAGTGGTAATTAGTAATTGGAGTCTGCGAAGGCTGTTTTGCCGCACAGTTTGGAGGCACGGGTTTGAACCACGAAGCCACGAAAACATGGAGGAAACCAAAAAGGAATCTCCGTGCCTCTGTGTCTCCGTGGTTTGCAATTGAATTCATGTCAAATTCCTTTTTCTGCGAAGGCTGTTTTGCCTCGCAGTTTGTAGACGTAAGCCAGTACTTCTGCCATGGCCAGATACAGATCTGAGGAGATCTCCTGGCCGATTTCGATGGTTTTATAAATGGCGCGGGCAAGCGGAATATTCTGCACCACGGGGATGTGGTTCTCGCGCGCGATCTGCACGATCTTTTCTGCCACGTGGTAGGGTCCCTTTGCCAGCACTTTGGGGGCTTTCATGCCTTCGTTGTATTCAATGGCAATCGCAAGGTGGGTTGGGTTGGTGACGACCACAGTGGCCTTGGATACATTTGCCATCATGCGTCCACGGGCCATGCGCCTCTGCATCCCGCGGATGCGGCTCTTCAGCAGCGGATCTCCTTCGGAGCGCTTCATCTCCTGTTTGATCTCATCCTTGCTCATGCGCAGGTTCTTGTACAGTTCCCAGCGTTGGTAGGCATAATCAGCCACGGCAAGGACGAGATACATGCTGCCGACACGGATGGCGAGTGAGAGGCAGATATCCACAAAATCGTTGACCGAGGTTCTCAAGTCAAATTGAGTGAGTGAGACAAGTTCGAAAAACCTCGAGCGTAGGAAACTGTATGCCACCCACGTCACCCAGCCTAATTTAAGTAAAGACCGCAGCAGTTCGATCAATCCGTGTGTGGAAAAAATTCGCTTGAAGCCTTCGATGGGATTCAGCCGCTTCGCATCGAATCCGATCTTTTTGCCTGCCCATAAAAATTGGGTTTGCCCTGCGGTGACGGCGACCCCAGCCAGCATCAACCCGAAGAGCAAAAAGGCCAGGGTAGGCAGGATGGCCGCGCCATAAAGGAAGAACATGCCGCGCACCGACTCGACACTGACTTCAGTTGTAGGGAGTTGGGTGATGGTTTCGACCAGCAGAGATTGGAATTTCAACCCAAGCTGCAACCCTGGTCCGCGCAGCAGAAAAGCACCTGAGAGGATCACCACAGCAGTGATCACTTCCTGACTGCGGACAACCTGGCCTTCTTCACGGGCTTCCTGTAAACGATGGGGGGTTGGGGCTTCGGTTTTATCTGCCATGGGTCAGGTCACTCCACAAATAAAAGCATGCTTTCAGCCATGTTCTTGAAAAGGGACGACACATACGGAAAGATGACAGAAAAGGTCAGGCTCATGGCGATCATTGCAACCACCACTTTCACAGGCAGACCCAGAAAATAAACCTGTACCTGTGGCGCCACCCTTGAAAGCAGGCCCAGGGTCAGGTCGGTGAGGACTAGGGCCGCGATGATGGGCATGGCCATGTGAATGCCCGCGGCGATGAAAACGGAAGTCGTTTTGAGCAGGGTTTCCATTCCGTCGAAGGGCAGGCTGCCATTCAACGGAACAGCCTCAAAGGTTTTTTGAATGGCGATCAAAACGAGGTGATGACCGTTGATGACCAGGAAGATCATGGTGGCGGTCATTACGAAGATCTGGTCGAAGGCTGAACCCGATTCGCCAAGTGCGGGGTTGAAAATGCGGCTGGATTCAAAGCCGCTGCCTGTGCCCATGGCCGCACCCGCCATTTGAATTGCACCGAAGGCGAGGTCTGCTGCAAAGCCGATGAGGGTGCCGATCAAAATTTCCCTGCCGATGGCAAGGCTGTATGCGAAGGTACCGATGGCGGCTGCCTCTGGCGGCAGGGGCTGCCAGGGGAGCAGCACAAACGCCAACACCAATCCGAGCCCGATGCGCACTTGTGAGGGGATGTTTTGCCCGCCAAACACAGGCACGTGAACCAGAATGGCCATGATGCGGGTAAAAGCCAAAAAGAATAACTGTGCCTGGGCAACAGAAATGGTCATGACAAGTCGTGTATCCTTGCTGTGATAATACTTGAACCCCCTTTTTATGTCCGTAAATGTAGGGTGAAGCAAAACTAAAGACGGCGTAAATAAATAATCCCCAAAAAGGGGATTATTTGACCTCCTGAAAAAGGGCGGTGAAGGAATGCATTTTGGCCGCCACGAGCGATTTTCAATTCACAAGGCAAGGCTTATTTTTCGAACATGGGCGGCAGGGTGAACAGCACACGACAACCCATATCAGAGTCTTTGATGGTGGCGCTTCCACCGCAGACCTCAGCCACTGCCCGGACAATGGTCAACCCGATCCCCAGCCCTTCAAATGGACGGTCATCGCCTTGTTGGATCTGATAGTATCGTTCGAAAACTTTTTCGCGCAGTTCCACGGAGATGGATGACCCTGAATTTTCCACGCTCAACATGCAGCCTCCAAATCCATTTCTGCGCAGTTGAATGATGATGCGCGCACCATCAGGGCTGAACTTGCAGGCATTATCCACCAAATGAAAGACCGCACGGCTGAAATCATTTTCAGATGCGTACAACAGCATATCTTCCTGCACTGCGACTTGAACATCCAAATTCTTTACCTGGTAACGGGTCGTTACATCACGGATGGGTTTCAAAAGACCATCGTTCAAATTGATCGGAATGCGTTTCGAACTGAGTTTCCCCTGGTCGATGTCATTCAAGAGGATCATATCCTCGGTCAGCTTGAACAGTTTTTGTGTGCTGCTCAACATGCTTTCCAGATACCAGTTCATATCGTCGGCCCTGCCATGAAACTTTTCCTTCATCGCCATGGTCAAGTTGGCCATGATGACCGTGAGCGGCGTGCGAAGTTCATGCGCCAGATTTGTTGAAATGCTGTTGCGCATTTGTTCGAGCCGATCTTCCATTTCACGCAGGCCGCGCTGGTGGCCGATATTGCCGCGGCGCAGAATCGCTTCAACCCGCGAGACCAACTCATCGGCATTGAAAGGCTTCGAAACATAATCATCGGCGCCTAATTGCAGCCCCGCGATCTTATCCGCTGTGAACGTGCGCGCAGTTAAATAAATGAAGGGGATCGTGGCAGTCTGTGGGTTGCCTGCCAGAAACCGCTTAATGCTGAAACCATCGGGCTTGGGCATCATCACATCGCAAATGATGATATCGGGCAGTTGTTCCCGCGCCATGCGAATCCCTTCGTTGCCGTCAATGGTGGAGAAAACCTCAAAGCCCTGTATCGTCATCACTGCCTTCAAACCCAACAGCAGTTTGGGATCATCGTCGATCAGGAGCATTTTCCTTATTGGAGGATTGGGAGAAGTATCTGGCATGGTTTGTGTTTCCTGTTTCAGTTTCGCTTGGAAGCTGGAAGCCCGCCTCAAAACGGACCCGAAACCTGACTGCTCCTTCCATTTGAAAAGAGTCAGCACTGTGATTACATCGTTAATTCGGGCGGTCGAGGCTTTGTTGAATGCGCGCCGCCAAAAGGTCTGGATCCAGGGGTTTGACGAGGAAGCCGCTGGCGCCCATTCTGGCCGCTTTTTGCACCACTTCAGGAAAAGCCAGCGACGAAAGGAAGAAGATCTTCGTCCTGCTCAAAAGCACCTCTGAATTCAGGCGCTGGATCAAATCCAAACCGTTTACTCCCGGTAATTGGGTATCGATCAACAAGGCATCGGGAAGGTGTTGGGCCAATTGCTGGCGCAAATGATCGGCCTGGGCACATATGATCGGGGTCATCTGGTGACGGGTGAGTGCCAGTTTGATCAGGTCACATTGCA
>DAOQID010000040.1:0-2555 GCA_035339375.1 Anaerolineales bacterium
ATTTCCAGATCCAGCCAGCCCACGCGGCGGATTCGTCCCGTCGTTGCGGCGACTTCACCGAATTGCTCGTACTCCGCGCTTTTGGTATCGAGAATTTCCGTCGGCAGCGGCCCCGCGCCGACGCGTGTGGTGTAAGCCTTTGTCACGCCCACTACATTCGTAATATACCGCGGCGGAATCCCCAGCCCTGCCGAAGCCGCCGAGGGAATCGTCGTCGAAGCGGTAACGAACGGATAGGTTCCCCAATCGGTATCCAAAAACGTTCCCATCGCCTGTTCAAGCAGAAAATGTTTATTCGCCTTCAGTCCATCCTGCACCAGCGAAAACAATTCCTTGATGTATGGCTTCAACTTCGAATAATATCCGCGATACTCATCGCGCACGCTTTCATAATTCAATGCCCCGCCGCCCAGCGCAACGATGATCTTATTCTTTAATTCCAGTTGCACCTTCAAGCGGTTCTCGAATGCGTCGCTCGCAAAATCCGTCCAGCGGATGCCGTTATAGCTGACCTTGTCGGCAAACACGGGGCCAATTCCGCGCCGCGTGGTGCCAGTTGCGCCCGCGCCTTTTGCCTCTTCGTACAAGCCATCCAAAATTTTATGATACGGCATGATCACATGCGAACGCGGCGAGATCCAAAAACGGCCATCCACACCCACGCCCGCTTTGTTGAGCATGTCAATTTCTTCGATCAACACCGCAGGGTCGATCACCACACCGCCGCCGATCAAACCGACCGTATTCTTTGCAAAAATTCCCGAAGGCACCAGGTGAATTTTGAACGTCCCAAACTCGTTGATGACGGTATGCCCCGCATTGTTCCCTCCATTGAATCGCGCCACATAATCCACCTGCTCCGCGAGATAATCCACCACCTTGCCCTTGCCCTCATCACCCCACTGTGAACCGATCACTGCTGTCACCGTCATGATTTGACTCCTTGATTTGAATTCCAACGCTCGAACATGATCCACGCTTCAACAACGCTTCGCACCTGACCTGCAACCTGATCCCGTTTCAAGAATCATCCCCTCCACTGAAACTTTAATTACCCAATTACCAATTACCAACAGTCAAGCATTATAATTCGGGCGGTTTGATTTTGGAGTAGAGGAGCCAATTATGAAGATTTTGCAAGATACCGCCCTGACCTATGACGATGTTTTGCTCGTGCCGCAATATTCGGATGTGGATTCGCGCCGCAAACTTTCCACGCAAACGAAGTTGACGAAGGAAATCACACTGCAAATCCCCATCGTGTCCGCAAACATGGATGTGGTGACGGAAAGTGAAATGGCGATCGCCATGGCGCGTGAAGGCGGCATTGGCATCATCCATCGTTTTCTTTCCATTGACGAGCAGGCGCGGCAGATCCAGCGCGTAAAGAAGGCGGAGTCATTCATTGTAGATAACCCGATCTCAATGAGCACCGCCCACACCGTCGGCGACATCAAAAAACTGGTGGACGAAACAGGCGCAGGCGGCATTTTGATTCTGGATGCGGAAGAAAAACTCGTCGGCATTGTCACCACCCGCGATCTGCTCTTTGAAAACGATGACAAAAAATCCGTCACTGAATTGATGCAGAAGAAGGTCATTACTGCCTCGCCCGATATTTCGCTAAAAGATGCGGAAGGCTTGCTGCATGAACACCGCATCGAAAAGCTGCCGTTGGTCAATGCCGATGGGCGTGTGGCAGGGCTGGTGACCTTGAAAGACATCATGAAGATTACGCAATACCCGAAAGCCACCAAAGATTCCCGCGGACGGTTGATCGTCGGTGCGGCGGTGGGCGTGCGTGACAAGGAAATGCGCCGCGTAGAATCCGCGCTGAAAGCAGGCGCAGATTGCATCGTGGTGGATATCGCTCATGGCGATTCAAACCTCGAAATTGATATGATCAAAAATATCCGCAAGCATTTTCCTGCGGCGCAAATTATCGGCGGAAATGTCGCCACGGCCGACGGCACGAAGCGCTTGATCGATGCAGGCGTGGATGCGGTAAAGGTAGGCGTAGGCCCCGGCTCGATCTGCATCACACGCATGGTGGCTGGTTCGGGCGTTCCGCAATTGACAGCAGTGATCGAATGTGCCGAGGCTGCCCGCTCTGCCGGAATCCCCATCATTGCAGATGGCGGCATCCGCCAGCCCGGTGATGTAGCCAAAGCCATCGCCGCAGGTGCCCAGACGGTGATGATCGGCTCGATGCTTGCGGGCACCGATGAAAGCCCCGGCATGGTGATGACCCGCCGTGGTCATCGCTACAAAGCTTCACGCGGCATGGCTTCACGTGAAGCCAATATTGACCGCAACCGCAAGGAAGGCAATGACCTCACGCAGGAGGAAATTGAAGAGTACGTTGCCGAAGGCGTGGAGGCCGCCGTGCCGTATCGCGGCAGGGCAAGAGAAGTGCTCACACAACTGGTTGGTGGTTTACAATCAGGTATGAGTTACAGCGGTGCACACAATTTTGAGGAATTTCAAAAGAAGGCAATTTTTGTGCGGATGACCGGGGCGGGGCTCAAGGAATCTGGTCCGCATGATGTGGAAGT
>DAOQID010000040.1:2655-7871 GCA_035339375.1 Anaerolineales bacterium
TTTGGAGGCCAATATGACAAACCAGGAAACACAGAATTGGATCGAGAAAGACAAGCGACAGTTACACCCGACCTATCACCCCAAGTCACATGCCAATCCGTTGGTGATCGAACGCGGTGACGGTGTCTGGCTGTACACTACCGATGGGCAGAAAATCCTTGATGGCATGGCGGGGCTGTGGAATGTCAGCGCAGGGTATGGCCGTGAGGAATTGGCGAAAGCCGCCTACGAACAGATGAAGGTGATGTCTTTCACGTCCAACTTCTCGGGTATGACCAACCTGCCTTCCATTACATTGGCCGATAAACTGGCAGGGTTTGCTTATGAGGGTTTGAATACAACCTTTTTCACTTCCGGCGGATCAGAGGCGAATGATTCTGCATTCAAGACCGCGCGCTATTACTGGAAGCGCAAAGGCAAACCCGGTAAATACAAGGTGATCGCTCGCAGGGGTTCCTATCATGGTATTACACTGGCGGCCACCTTTGCCACCGGCCTGGAGAAATATCACACCATGTTCGGCCCGGCGATGGATGGATTTGTCCATATTCCGGCGCCGAATCCGTATCGGTACGAGGGGCAGTTGAAGGCGGGTGAGACCGTCGGTCAGGCGGCGGCGAGAGAACTCGAAGAGGCGATCCTGCGTGAAGGCGAAGATACAGTCGCTGCATTCATCGCTGAACCTGTGATGGGTGTGGGCGGTGTGATCGTTCCGCCTGCCGAGTATTTCCCGCTTGTCCGTCAGATCTGTGATAAATACGGTGTGCTTTTCATCGCGGATGAGGTTATCACCGGGTTCGGCCGCACTGGCGAATGGTTTGCGCTCAAACATTGGAATGTGAAGCCTGATATTCTTTCCTTTGCCAAAGCCGTCACCAGCGGATATGCCCAACTGGGTGGCATTCAAATTTCAGATGAGATCCGCGAGACCATGGAAAATACCGCTGATACCGAAGCCTACATGCACGGCTACACTTATTCGGGGCACGCCATGGCCTGCGCGGTTGGTTTGAAGAACATCGAAATCATGGAACGCGAGGAATTTCCCAAACGCGCCCGCGAATTGGGCAAGCGTTTGTATGATGGCTTGCAAAGCCTGAAGGAATTTTCCTTCGTCGGTGATGTGCGTGGATTGGGGCTGGTCTGTGGTGTGGAAATCGTTTCAGACAAAGAGGCCCGCACAGGCGATGCCGCAAAGACCGCACAGATCTTCAAGGCGGCTCAAGACCGCGGGCTGCGCACTCGTCCGCTTGGGAGCACGCTTGCATTTGCACCTCCGCTTTCCATCAACGAAGATGAAGTGGATGAGATCATCAAGCGCCTTGGCGCCGCAATGGATGCTTCTGCATAGAAGGTTGTAAATTACAGGTTGCAGGTTGAAGATTTTCTTTCGACCTGCAACCTTCAATCTTAAACCAGCGATTTGCCATGTCTGTCTATCTTCATGATATTCCCCTTGCCCAGGCCCGGGCTCGAATAAGAGAAGCTCTGCAAGAGGCAAATTTGTGGCGCGTACTTGGCGTTGAGGAAATTCCGCTCAACGAAAACGCGCTGGGACGTGTTACTGCCGAGCCAATTTGGGCCGAAATTTCTTCGCCGCATTATCATGCCTCTGCGATGGATGGTTTTGCCGTCCGTGCGATCTCTACCAATGGCGCAATGCCTTCGTCGCCTGTTACGCTCCACGTGGGGCCTGAAGCACAATATGTGGATACAGGCGACCCGCTCCCTGAGTGGACGAATGCTGTCATTCCGATCGAAAATGTTGAATCGCTTGACGAGAACGACCAGATCACCAAAGAGATTCGCAAACCCGCATCCATTCGCATCCGTTCTGCCGTTGCGCCGTGGAGTCATGTGCGCCCATTGGGTGAGGATATCGTTGCCACGCAACTGGTTTTACCTGCTGGGCATGCGCTTCGACCTGCCGACCTCGGTGCGATCGCTGCCTCTGGACATCAGACGATCCGCGTCGCACTTAAGCCGAAAGTTGCCATTTTGCCAACAGGCACTGAACTTGTCCCGATCGGGTCCAAACTAAAATCGGGAGATATCCTCGAATACAACTCCCTTGTTCTGGCGGCGCAGATCAAACAAATGGGCGGTGAACCGACCCGCTACCCGATCACCAGGGATGATTTTGGCCTGATCTGCGAACGCGTATTTGAAGCCTCACAATCTCATGACCTTGTGCTGCTCAATGCTGGTTCTTCAGCAGGCGCGGAAGATTTCTCATCCAAAGTTGTTGAAAAGCTTGGCACACTCCTCGTTCATGGCGTGGCGGTTCGCCCGGGTCACCCTGTAATTTTAGGAATGGTTAATCGTCAATCAGAAAACCTAAAACCTGAAACCTTGAACCTGATTCCCATCATTGGTGTTCCTGGGTACCCTGTCTCTGCGGCTCTGACTGTGGATATCTTTGTTGAGGCGTTGATCGCCAAATGGTTGGGACGCCCTCCAATGGAATTACCCACTGAAACTGCCACTCTCACACGGAAACTCGTTTCACCTGCGGGCGACGATGACTTTGTCCGCGTGGCGGTGGGGCAGGTGGGAGATAAATTGCTTGCGGCGCCGCTTTCACGTGGAGCAGGGGTCATCACCTCACTGGTGCAGGCTGATGGATTGGCGTTGATCCCCAGTGGCGTGCAAGGCATGGAAGCGGGGGAACCCGTCAAAGTACATTTGTATCGTAGCAAAGCACAGATCGAGAAAACGATCTTCTGCATCGGCTCGCACGATATGACCCTGGATCTGCTGGCCCAGTTTTTAGCCGAACATGATCGGCGGCTGGCTTCAGCGAACGTCGGGTCACAGGGTGGCTTGGTTGCGCTTCGTCGCGGCGAGGCACACATGGCAGGGTCTCATTTGCTGGATCCAAGCGACGGTTCGTATAACATTGCCTACATCCGCCAATATATGCCGAATATTCCGGTGAAGGTTGTTTCATTGGTGGGACGTGACCAGGGGTTGATCGTTAAGAAGGGAAACCCGAAGGGAATCAAAAGCCTGGGAGACCTGACCAGTCACGAGGTCCAGTTTGTGAATCGCCAGCGTGGGGCAGGCACACGCGTCCTGTTGGATTATCACTTGAACTTAATGGGGATGTCCTCCGAATCCATCTCTGGTTATACTCAGGAAGAATATACTCATTTGGGGGTTGCGGCTGCGGTGGCTTCAGGGCGTGCCGATTGCGGGTTGGGAATTGCCGCCGCTGCCCAGGCGTTGGAGTTGGATTTTGTGCCGCTCTTTCAAGAGCGCTATGATCTGGTAATGCCGAAGGTTTTTGCGGAAAGTGAATTGCTCGCGCCTCTCTTCGACCTCTTGACTGATCCTGTTTTTCGAAATTCTGTATCGAAATTAACAGGCTATGATGTAAATGTAATGGGTAGAATAATCATGGAGGACTAATTTCATGGAAGACGGATTGATCATCGACGACAACAGACAGACAGCAGATGCCCTTCAACAAATGTTAGGGGTGTTGGATCTACCCGCCCGTGTTGCATATGGTTCAAGCCCGGCAATTTCGATGTTGAGCAGTTTTGTGCCAGGTTTTATCTGCCTTGATATCAATATGCCCGGTGTGGATGGCACGGAGGTTCTGGCGTTTCTCCGCCGCGAACCCCGCTTGATGAAGATTCCCGTAATTGTCATCACATCAGATGACCAGCCTGAGACTCGTCAAAGAGTAATGCGCGGCGGGGCCCAGGCGGTTGTCATTAAACCCGCTACACTTGACGCTCTGGAGAATGCCTTTAAACGTTCGGGTGTTCTTTCATAATCAAATATTTTGCGTAATATGGGTCGAAACGAAAAAAGCCATGTCTGGGAATATGGATTCCTGCATGGCTTTTTCTTTTTAAAAAATTAATTCAGGATTCTGCCGATGAACCAACAGGAAAAAAACACGATGGCTCCAGATGAAAAAACAGGCGTCTGGAAGACGGGGTGCTTGACGGGCTTTTTGTCAGGCGGTGTTGGCGTGGTGGGCGGAGTGGCAGTGGCTTTGATAAGCGGCTACCTTGGGTTTGACTGTTTTGCCGATTCGCAGTTTTTTATCGAAGTTTTCATTTTCCCTGTGGTTGGTTTGCTGGCAGGCGCAATCACCGGGGCAGCAGCCTGGCTTGGGATTACATTGAGCAAAGGAAAAACATCGCCACTGGTGGTTGGCGGGATCATATATTTTTTGTTCTTCTGTATCCTTGCCGTCATCGTTGCTGCCGTTGCAAAGGCATTCTCCTGCTAAGGCGCAGGCCAGGGAATTTGTGCTGGCTTGGAGAAGCCATGCTTTTCAACCGTGTATAAAACGCCTTCCGAGGGTTGCGCACAGCCTGCTTCATCCTGTACGGTGTAGCTGGTTGTAAATTGATCAGGGTAGGAAAAGGTCCACCATAAATAGGCGCCGTTTTGACAGACAAAAGCAATAATGAGATAACCACGGTCGTGGTCGGTGGTCATTTCTACTTGATTCCAGCTGATGGTGACTTCGTCACCGTTGCGGATGGCAACGATGTTTTGCGGCGGGGGATAGTTGCTGTAACCGACTGATTGCAGATCTGGCTCGTTATAGTACAGGGTGCTGATATCGCCAACCACATCCACAACCGATGGGGCGACCCAACAGTAATATTTCAATTTGTCGAATTTTACGTGTAGCCATGAGCTGTATTCGTATCTCCCATCAACGTACCCTGTGTCACCGGGGTACAAGTCGGCGGCATGTAAAAATGCCACGGAAGGACCATAACGACAGTGTGCCTGTTTATTGACCGTGACACTGGGAAACGAAAAGGTCGGTGTGGCGGTGATGGTGGGAGTGAATGTAATGGTCGGTGTGAGGGTGAGTGTGGATGTTAGTGTGGCAAGCGGGGTGGCGGTGAATTCGGGTGTGTTGGTAAAGGCGGGTGTTTCTGTAGCAGTTGGTGGGAGCGGGGTTGCTGTGGGTGCTTGCGAAGGCAGGCTGCAACCAAAAACGATGACAGCACAGATCAGGTAGTTGATAAGACCTTTTCTCATTTGAACTTCTCCAATAAGGTGACTGTGTTAGTTCCAAGCGCTTCATTTGCGTAGCCGCCTTCCATGATGATGGCGGTGGGAAGGTTCAGCGCAGCGATCCGTTTTCCAATTTCACTGAAACCGTCACGTGTGACATGGAATGTGCCAAGCGGATCACCGTCAAATGTATCCATGCCTGTGGAAAGGACAAGGTGTTG
>DAOQID010000040.1:7971-32278 GCA_035339375.1 Anaerolineales bacterium
CCTTTTTGAGAAAGCCAGTTTGCCGCCACAGCCGCGTTGTTGATGAAACAATATCCTGCTGCATAATCTTTGCCAGCGTGATGACCAGGCGGACGGCAAAGGGCGAAGGATGCATTCTGAAGGATGAGGGAGGAAGATGCCGCACTTAAAGCACAATTTGCAGAAGCGAGAGCGGCTTTGTAGGTCGCTTCCACGATGCAGGCGGATAAATCCATGATGTAGTAGCCAGCTTTGCCCAAAAGTGAATTCGGCACACGCGGCTTGCGACGCAATGCAAAGGTGGCTGGCAGGAATGCGTTCTGCTCGGGCGAGGCCGCAACTTGAGGGTCAGAGGCCAGCCATTCGGTCCAGGCAGAGGCGAGGAATTGAATATAGTTCCCGTCATGCACAGCAAGAATGGGGTCAAGTCCGAAATCCTGTGGCTCGGTCAATTCCGCCCAATCCGTTTTTCCAAGTGCAGCCAAAATTCTATCCATACGATCAGGGTTTTCGTAGTAGGGAATGCGTTTGCCTCCGTCAAAAACTTCAAATGGCGGATAATGGCTGCGGTGTTCTTCAGAATAAAATATTTTCATGGTAAGACAATTTTACCCGCAAGCGTCAGTGACGGCGGAGGAAGCGATGGAACTATTTGAAGCAATTCATGGACGATTGACGATCGGCAAGGTGAAACCAGAACCATTGCCGCGTGATGTGATCGAGAAGTTGTTAAGTGCGGGAGCGCAGGCTCCCAATCATCATAAGGTAAGACCGTGGCGCTTTGTTGTGTTGACTGGGGACGGGCGTAAAAAATTAGGCGATGTAATGGCCGCTTCTTTTCTGGACCGTAATCCTGCCACGCCACCCGAAGGTTTGGACAAACCCCGATCATTGCCGCTCCGCGCCCCGCTGTTGATTGCTGTCGGTGCGGATAAACCCGCCGCTGATTCAAAGACCATTGAAGTTGAAAATCTATCGGCGGCTTCTGCGGCCTGTCAGAATATTTTGCTTGCGGCTCATGCACTGGGGCTTGGGGCAATCTGGCGCACAGGTGAATGGGCACGGGATGCCAGGGTGAAGGAGTTTCTGGGTTTTTCCACAGACCAACATATCGTCGGTTTTATTTATGTGGGGTATCCAGAAGTGACGCCAGAACCGTATACCCGTATTGGGTTTGAGGATCGAACAGTTTGGATGGAGTGATCCAGAAAAATAAAGATGAAAAAAGAGAGTAACGAGGCTGACCTCATTACTCTCTTTTTGCTTAATCGTGATATTTTAATTCGCCTGCCTCCACTTTGATCGGCAGGCGGTTTTCTCTGGGTGGAATGGGACAGGTGGCATAAGGCGTGTAGGCACACGGCCAGTTTTCAGTGAGGTTGAAATCGAGGACGATTTCATCGCCCTTGGGGATGGGCAGGTAAAATTTTCGCCCGCCGCCATAGGTGGTATCTTTATTCGTGCCATCGGTGAAATTGAAAAGCAATTCGTCGTCGCTTTTTTCGGCTTCGAGCACACATTCAACGCCATTTAATGTGAAACGTGCCTGACCTAAAAATGCGCTCTCAACTTCTGTGCCAATGACTTCCGTAATTTTGATCGGCTTGGGTGGGTCATAGCGAACGTATTTTGCGATGACGCGGTATTCGGGTTTGGGCGGGTAATAATGAAATCCATCGAATTGTTTGAGCGCAGGTGATTCCCGATCCCAGATCCGCACCAATGGCTCTCCGCCGCGGATGATGATTTTCAGGGTCAGTGAGCCGATGCTGATCAAATCGGGGTCTTTTTCACGGTCAGTGCGCAATGGACTTGCGTTTGGGGTCTTTCCGTTTATAGTGATATCAGCGCCTTTGGCAGGGTGCAGGGTGACGATTCCGTTTTCGAGGCGGAAGGAGCCGCAATGGGCACTTGGAAAGGCGGGCAGGCAGATCTTGTTGTCTGTGCCGTTTCCGAAAGAGTTTTCGCCTTTTTCCAGCCAGAACAGGCCTGCCAGATTTAACCAGTGAAGCTGGTTCGCTGCTGTTTTTTCGTCTCGTTGGATGCGGTGGTTCTCGATGCTGTCTTCGTAGGATGTCATTGCGTTTTACCTTCCCAATACCTTTATCATAATATCTGGCCTGTCGGTGATGATTCCATCCACGCCCCAGGCGATTAGTTTTTTCATGGTTTCTTCATCGTTGATGGTCCACGGCTCAACAGCGAGGTTCCGCTCGTGGGCGGCTTTTACAAAGGCAGGGGTCATTACGGTGATGCCGCCAGATTCTTCGGGTACTTGCAGGGAGAAGAAATTGGGTGAGTAAAAACTGCCAAGGAAAGGTTTCGTGAGCAGGACAAAAACCGTCGTTTCATTTTTCGCGCTGGAGGTTGCCACTTCGGGGCATTCCTTGCGGAATTCCTTGAGTCTGTCGTCATGGAAGGATGCGATCAAGACCTTGTCTTCCATGTTGTATTTACGGATCAATTCGCAAAATGGTCCTGCCATTGAAGCATTTGTCTTTTTGATCTCGATGGTCATGTGCTTGTCTGGGAAAGCAGCAAAGACCTCTTCCATGGTGGGGATTGTGACACCCTGTCCGCGAAAGGGGAATGTGGCGCCTTCATCGGGCGTCCAGTCATAACCTGCGTCAAACTGCTTGAGCTCTTCCAGCGTCATGGATTCGATCTCGCCTGTGCCATTTGTGGTTCTGTCCACAGTTTCGTCATGCATCAGGACGAGGGTGCCATCCTTTGTGATGTGGACGTCCATTTCGAGCACGTCTGCTCCGAGGTCAACAGCGTTTTGAAAGGCAAACATGGTGTCACCGGGCCAGAGGCCATCTCCGCCTTGGTGGGCGATGACGAGGGGGTAATTCAGGTCTGCGGCGTAGTAGGGATGATCCACTGCGGGTCTGGATGTGACGCGGAGGAGGATGGTGGCAATCAATAGAATGCCCAGAATCTTTTGCCAAGTTTTGAGTTTCATCTGTACGGCTCCGATGTAAGTGTGTGCTATTTTACCCTCAGAATTGACATGCACAGCCTTTTCACTTATAAGTATCAAATCCTGTCCGTAGATGGTGTTTTTCGGATGGCTGAAAATAAATTTCTGGAGGCAGATATGCTTGCGTTGCAGTTGTTATCTGAGGGTGGGCATGGGCCAGACACTTCCCTGTCATGGCTGTTGTACATTGGAATTGCGTTCTTCGTCATGATTATTGTCTTCGGGTGGCCTGAAGGCTCAAAGAAACAGGGGCAGGCTGAAGGTCCGCGTGAAGCGCCGAAAGGGAAGAAAAAAGCCGATGACCTTGACTAAGTTTGAGGGAATTGGTCCATAAGTTGCCAAGGTCATAAATAAGAATTGAAAGGCGAAATAAAAAAACACCTGCCCGGATTTCTTCAGGCAGGTGTTTGCTTTGGTTTATTAAATGAATAGATAGCGGGAGATTGCCATGAAAACCACTGCGGCTAATAATGCATAGATGTTGATGGTAGAGAAAGTGCGTTGTCGCTTTTGCAGGTCTTGAATTTGTGCGATCTGGTCTGGGGTGGGCTGGCCTTTGATCTGTGAGCCGATTTGCATCATGGCCATGTTGGTTTTGCCAATTAAGAAACCAAATACCAGGCCGATCAACGCAAAAAATGCTCCGATGCCGAACCCAATGCCGGCGTTCGAGCTGAACCATGTGGGTGGATTGCGGACATAGAGGATAGTTCCTGCAATGACGGTTGAGAGGGAGGAAGTCGTCATGATTTTCTGAAAATTGGTTTTTCCCATCATCTGCCGTAAAAATTGTTGTCCGGCGTCGCCAACAGCCGTTGCGCTGGGCACAATATACAGTGTCAGCATCCAGGCGGCTCCGACCCAAAATACACCTGCCACGATATGAATAAGCCGAAGTACTAAAGTCAATGCATTCATGATTTTCTCCTTGTTATAAGTGGTTTGGGGTTATAACCCCACTTTTCTGTCTACGTGTTGAAATGGCGAAAAAAGGGTGTGTGAGAGGGGGATTAAAATCCTGTACTTAAATTCACAAAATGTATATAATACGCCCCGCTGTCGAACCAAATATACATACGGAGGTAGTAATGAAGAAAGTTTTGTTTGCTGTTTTAGTTTTGGCTGCGCTCGCTCTGGCAGCTTGTGGTGGGGGCTCGAATGCGGTAGCTACTTTGGCTCCTGTTCCTGCCGAATATGCAGGTCAGGCCAACCCTCTTGCCGCTGACGCCGCTGCGGCTGGCGCTGAAGTATTCAAGACCAACTGCGAATCCTGCCACGGCCCGCAAGGCCACGGTGATGGCCCTGCCGGTGTGGCACTTGACCCTGCTCCGAAGAATTTGCCCGAACTTGCCGCCCAGGCTGGTGATGATTATCTGTATTGGCGTATTAATACCGGTAAAGAAGGTACATCCATGGTTGCCTGGAAGGGTGTTTTGACCGACGAGCAGATCTGGCAGGCGATTGCGTTCATCCGCACGCTCAAGTAAGTAGATCAGGGTATTAAACAAAAAACGGCATGCTCTATGCAGAGCGTGCCGTTTTTTGTTTGCATGTGTATAATACGACCCTTATAAAAAAGGAGATTAAACCATGCCCATCCCATCAGGAATTCCCGCACCCGAGTTTGAAATGCTTGATGATACAAATGCCTTGCGAAAGCTGTCTGAGTTTCGCGGCAAGAATGTTGTTTTATATTTTTACCCCAAGGATGATACACCAGGCTGCACCAAGGAAGCTTGTAATTTCCGCGATGATTATTCTGCTTATGAAAAGGCGGGGGTGGTCATTTTGGGGGTCAGCCCTGATGATGTGGCTTCGCATGTGAAATTCAAAAAGAAATTTCAGCTTCAATTTCCGCTGCTGGCTGATGATGGTCACAAGGTTTGCGATGCCTATGGTGTGTGGGGGCCAAAGAAGTTCATGGGGAAGGCCTATGAGGGCGTTTTGCGTACAACCTTTTTGATTGATGGCGAGGGGATGATCAAAAAAGTGTATGAGAATGTCCGCCCTGCGGAACATAGTGCTGAACTGTTGAAGGAATTTGGTGTTAGCTGAGGTTGGTTGCATTTTTGCTTCTCTGCTGATCCTGTTTTTCGGACGGAGCCATGAATCAGATTAGGGAAGATGCGTACAATGCCCACAAAAAATAGTGACAATTTGACCAAAATTTGGTAAATTAGGTGAGTTTGGGGCGGGCATCCCCGTTTGAATTTTTTTGAGGAGAGAGCATATGCGACACTTTGTGATCGTGGGAATTTTGGTCATTGCCATGGCCGTTCTCACTTATGTAGGTCTTGACGCTGCCGGTTTTGCAACACAGATGAACCCTGTTGCAGCAAGCGCTCAGGCGCAGACAATCGATAATATGTGGCACTGGGAGATCGTTGCCATGTCTTTCTTGTTTGCCTTGATCGTTGCGCCGATGGCGTACAGCCTGGTTGTGTTTCGAAAGCGCAAGGGCGATGATACCGACGCCCAGCACGTTGAAGGTAACACAGCTTTGGAGATCGGCTGGACCGTTGGTCCGTTGATCCTTGTGGTTATTTTTGCGTATATGGGGGCGTATTCGCTTGGTGAAGTCCGCCGCGTAGATCCTGAGGCGGTTGTCATCAAGGTTAAAGCGCAGCAATTTGCGTGGACATTCGAATATCCGGAATATGGGGTGGTGAGCAACGAGTTGCATTTGCCTGCGAATAAACAGGTGTTGCTTAAGATGGAATCTGCGGATGTGATTCATTCGTTTTGGGTTCCTGAATTCCGTGTCAAGCAAGATGTTGTGCCTGGTCGTGTGACCGAGTACAGAATCACACCGACGTTGATCGGTGTCTATAAAGTTCGTTGTGCGGAGTTATGCGGTACCTCTCACGCTTACATGGAAGGTATGATTGTTGTGAGCGAGGAAGCCAATTACGAAGCCTGGATCGCCGAGCAAATTGCGATTGCTGCCGCAGCTCAAACCCCCGAGGGCAAGGGTCAATTGTTGACAGTTTCGAAGGGTTGTGTCGGTTGTCACTCCATTGACGGCACTGCGATGACAGGCCCGACATGGTTTGGCTTGTTCGGGGCGGATGTGAAACTGGCGGATGGTTCCACTGTGACGGCTGATGAAGCCTTTATCTCCGAGTCCATTCTTGACCCGAACGCGACCATTGTGGAAGGTTTCCCGTCCCCGTCTGTCATGCCTCCGTTTGCATTGACCGAGGAAGAGATTGCAAACATCATCGCGTATCTTAAGACGCTGAAATAATCTGGCGGAGGATTTCTTATATGAAGCGTTTCATTTCAAGTGCTTTGGCACATGGCCTTTTGGGGCAGTTGATCGGCACCGTGGTGGGCGGTGGGCTGGTCACTGGTATTCGTGCGCTCATGGGGTTGAGCGTTACCGACCGTTTTTTCTTCACTGAACCTGCCTGGGTGCTGGGTGGTTTTATCGGCGCCATTGCCTTTCTGTTCAGTTCCGGGGTTACCAGCGATTGGGTCAAGTGGGCACGGGGTATTGATACCCCTGAACATCACGAAGACCATCACTCTGGCTGGGAGAAGTTCGTCAATGTTTCTCTTGACCATAAGGTCATCGGAATCCAATATACCATTGTGGCTTTGGCGTTGATCAGCATTGGTGGTTTGTTCGCCCTGATCTTCCGCACAGAACTTGCGGCATCTGAACTTCAATTCCTGACCACAGATATGCAATTGTTTGGTCAGAATGGTCCGCAGCTTTATAACACGTTGATGTCTTTGCATGGCATGATCATGATCGTGTCCATTTTGTTGGGCATTGCCGGTATCATCAACTATGTTGTGCCGCTGTTGCTTGGCGCTCAAGACATGGCTTTTCCGCGTTTGAATGCGTTCTCGTTCTGGATCGCTGTTCCTGCTGCCGTTTTGCTGTTGATGAGTCTCTTCCTCGGCGGTTTTGATACAGGTTGGACTGGTTACCCGCCGCTTTCTGCCCGTGCCCCTGTTGGCATGCAGATGTTCTTCCTGGGAGTGTTCGTGGCAGGTTGGTCGTCCATTTTGGGCGCATTGAATGTGATCGTGACCGTATTGCGAATGCGCGCCAAGGGTATGTCCGCAATGCGGATGCCTATTTTCGTTTGGGCTGCAATTGCCACCTCACTCATTGCGTTGACTGCCACCCAGTTCATCGGTCTGTCCTTCCAGTTGGTCATGTTCCAGCGCCTTTTCGGCATGGGCTTTTTCGACCCCGCCAAAGGTGGTAATCCTGTTCTCTTCCAGCACCTGTTCTGGTTCTACTCGCACCCCGCTGTGTATGTGTTCATTCTGCCCGGCCTTGGTGTGATTTCTGAGTTGTTGCCTGTATTCGTCCGCAAGCCGTTGTTCGGTTATCGCTGGATCGCCATGTCATCCCTCGGTATTGCGTTGGTTGGGTTTGTGGTTTGGGCACATCACATGTTCACTTCAGGCATGAACGAATACCTGCGCGTTCCGTTCATGTACAGCACCCTTCTTGTTGCCATCCCTACGGGCGTCAAGTTCTTTTCGTGGGTGGCCACCCTTTGGGGCGGCAAGATTTCGACCCCCACTCCCATGCTGTTTGTTTTGGGCGGTATCGTCGTATTCCTTATGGGTGGTCTTTCTGGCCCGCCAAATGCGATCGTTTCCACCGACCTGCACCTGCATGACACTTACTTCATCGTTGGTCACTTCCACGATACCATTTTCGGCGGCTTTGTCTTCCCATTCTTTGCCGCCTTGTATTACTGGTTCCCGAAGGCCACCGGTCGCCGCATGAACGAAACCCTCGGCAAGGTACATTTCTGGCTGATGACCCCCTCGTTCTTCGTTTTGACCTTTGGCATGATGTATGTGGGGCTGTTGGGGATGCGCCGCCGCATCGTGGACTACGACCCGGCGCTTGGTCTTGATGCAACACACCTTGTTCTCACGATCGCAGGTTACCTCATTGCCCTTTCTGTGGTGATTTTCATCTACAACTTCTTCAGCAGCATCAAGAACGGCGAAAAAGCCGAGGGCAATGTCTGGAATTCCCGCTCACCCGAGTGGCAGGTTCCTTCTCCCATGCCTGTACACAATTATGACCAGCCTTTCGAAGTAATCAGCGAACCTTATGATTACGGTTTGGAAGGCGGACATGCCTACATCAAATTCTCCGCGCCTGAATCTGGCGCGCACAAGTAAAGGGGAGGAGCGCAATGTCACATACTCAAACCAAATCTGCCGCTTACGGTCAGGGCGTGGTGATTTTCATCTACCTTGCCATTTTGACCGCTCTGGAATATTTCGTCGCTATTACCTTCAATGCGGTATCCATCCTTGTGGTGGTGGCTGTCATTAAGGCTGCTCTTGTCATGTACTACTACATGCACATTTACAAGCTCAATGAAGACAGCGAAGGCGATGAACACTCCTACGATTACAAAACGGGGACGAACCGCATCGGTTTATGGCTGTTCCTGCTCTCGGATGGTTTCGTATTCGCAGGCCTGTTGGTCACCCGCATCAACCTGCTCGGGTTGACACGTCCACACTTGAACCAGACCCTCGGTCTGGCGGTGACGGCGGTCCTGCTGGTCTCTTCCTTCTTCATGAACCGCGGCGAAACTGCCATGGCTCATGGTGACAAGAAGGGTTTCATGAACAATACGCTCATCACCTTCGTGCTGGGACTAGGCTTCCTTCTCGGTGTAGTGATGGTGGAATGGCGCCTCGCTGCTGAAGAAGGATTGACCGCCAGCTTTGGCAACCCTGCCGTTGGCCCGATGGGCGGCGTGTTCTATATCATGACAGGTATGCATGCCTTCCATGTGTTGACTGGGTTGATCTTCCTGCTGATCGTGTGGAACAATGCCCGCAAGGACGTCTACTCGGCTGAAAAGCACTGGGGCGTGGAGGCTGCCGCCGTTTATTGGCACTTCGTAGACCTGGTGTGGATCTTCTTCTACCCTGCGCTATATTTGATCGGCAAGTTAGTAAACTAAAAAAGGACCGCCGCCGAGTTAGGCGGCGGTTTTTTATTGGAAAAATTCTTCAAACTTTGATATAAGCGTACCTGTTCGTTACACTTGGAGCAAGAACATATCATGGATAAGCGCATCACCTTCGTCGGCCTGGCCTCACTCGGAATCGTGGCACTGGCCTTTGTTTTGAATATTTTTTTTCTTAAACCAGCGAGTTTTCGCGGTGCTTTGTATGGCGAACCGTACCCGCGGGCTTCAGAGATCGAATTGCCTATGGCGAATGGACAAACATTCCGCCTGACCGAACAGCATGGGAAGGTCATTCTACTTTTTTTCGGGTATACCTCCTGCCCGGATGTATGCCCGACCACGCTTGCAGAAATGAAGATGGTGATGGATCAATTGGGGGATGATGGTTCGCGTGTGCAGGTTGTGTTCGTTTCTGTTGACCCTGAACGGGACACCCCTGAAAAAATTCAAACATACGTGGAGCACTTTAACCCAGCGTTCATTGGTTTGAGCGGTTCCTCAGAGCAGCTTGAGCCCGTCTGGCAGGCATACTCGATCTTCCGCGAAGCCGTGCAAAGCGACTCGGCTTTTGGCGTCATAATTAATCACACTGCCCGCCTTTTCCTTGTGGATTCACAGGGCAATTTGCGTCTTTCCTATGCCTACCAAACCCCTGTTGATGATATTGTCCACGATATCAAGTTGCTATTGGAGCGGGAACCATGAATTTCTCCATCAAACGAATAGTAATTTCATTTCTCCTCGGGCTTGTATTGGCTGCCATTACCACCGAGGCGGCTTACTTTTTTTTGAAAAAGGAAAACCGCGCACCAGGACTCATTGAATTGGTGATCCCCGCTGGTACTGCAGATTCGATCCGCGCTGGGAATGCGCCAGTGGAAATTCCCAGAGATATGCGTTTTGTTGTAGGCGATACTTTGCGCGTGATCAACCAGGATGATGAGAATCATCAACTGGGCCCGTTGTGGATCCCTGCCGAGTCTTCGGCCAGCCTCAAACTTGAAACCGCCGAGAATTTGATCTTTGAATGCACATTTCAAGCCGACAATAACTTCGGGGTGACAGTGATGGAGCCAGTTACCTGGCGCACGCGTGTTTCAGGGATTTTCTTTGCTGGGTTTCCGCTTGGCATGATGTTTGCCGTATATGGCGGATTGATCGGAGAGAAGAAGAAAAAGGATAACGAGAAAAAAGATGATGGTTCTTCGCAAGGCAATCTCGCGTAAATGGTTTTTTGCGTCCCTGCTCGTTTTGCTGGGTACGGCGTTTTGCATTCGTCTTGGGTTTTGGCAATTGGACCGCCTTGAACAGCGCCGTGCTTTTAATGCGCAGGTCGAATCCATGCGTGCGGCGGAAATGCTGGATTTGAATCAGGCAATTCCGCAGGATATCGCTGCGATGGAATGGCGTGCGGTCACGGTGACGGGTGAATATGATTTCGAGAATCAGGTCGCCATACGGAATCAATACAACGGCGATCAATATGGATACCACCTCATTACGCCGCTTCTTTCCAACGGGACGGCTGTTCTGGTGGATCGCGGCTGGATCCCCGCTGATGGAAATGCCACACCCGCCGATTGGCGCCAATATGATGAGCAGGGCACTCTGACTGTAACAGGGCAGATTCGGCTTGGGCATGGTAAACCAGCCATCGGCGGAATCGCAGATGCGCTGCCTGCGGCGGGGACCAGGCTTGAGGTGTGGAATAATCTCGACGTGGAGAATATGTCGGCGCAGTTTCCTTATCCAATTCTTGGGGTTTATATTCAGCCGAATGTGGAGCCTGTCGATGAGGTTCCGCCCATTCCATATCAGCCAATTATTGAGTTGACCGAAGGTTCGCACTTCGGTTATGCTTTGCAGTGGTTCACTTTTGCGACCATTCTATTTGTCGGGTATCCATTTTATTTGCGAAAGCAGGAATAGCAGGTATGAAGTATTCTCTTCGTTCATCTTTTGCACGTTTGACATTGTCCCTTTTCATCATGGTCTTTTTGCTGACCATCGTAGGGCGGATCGTGACGGTGACGGGTGCATGGGCATATTGTTTGGGCTGGCCTTTGTGTGTGCCTTCAGAGCCGATTGGGTATTTGAAACTGGCCCATCTGATTCTGGTGGGATTGGCCATGGTGTTGATGTTTTGGCTGCTGCGCAAGGCGTGGCGCGAACAGCGCCATCAGCAGGTGATTTTGCCGTTGACCACTGTGACAGGCGTGTTGTTCTTCGGGCAGGCTTTCATCGGGGCAATCGAAGTGACCCGTTCCTACCCCACACATCTGGTGGTTTTGCATGCTTTGACCGCCGTTGCCCTGTGGATCAGTTTGGGTTCGCTGGTTTATCTTTCGGGAGCCCTGGCGGTGGATTCAAACGAAGTGGTGAAGTTTGATTACCGTCAACGCGCGAAGGATTTTTTCATTCTTTCCAAGCCCATTATTGTTTTGTTGTTGCTGGTGACCACTTACAGCGGATTGGTGGCTGGCTCAAAGGCATGGCCTTCGGCTTCGCTGACATTCTGGACCCTGTTGGGCGGTACGTTGGCGGCGGCGGGCTCCAGCGCGTTGAATCAATACATTGACCGCGAACTGGATAAGAATATGCAGCGCACGTCCAAGCGCCCGCTTGCAGATGGGCGCCTGACCGCAGCGGAGGGACTTTCCTACGGCCTTGCCCTGTGTCTGACCAGTTATTATGTGATGGCGGGTTTCGTGAATTTATTGGCGGCCCTGCTCTCTCTGGCTGGTATTTTCTATTATGTGTTCTTTTACAGTGTCTGGTTGAAGAAGGCGACTGTGCAAAATATTGTGATCGGCGGTGGCGCAGGGGCGATTCCGCCGATGGTGGGGTGGGCGGCGGCGACTGGTCAATTGGGACTCGCAGCCTGGATCCTTTTTGCCATAGTCTTCATGTGGACCCCTCCGCATTTTTGGGCGCTGGCGATTGTGCGTATGAAAGATTATGAAAAGGCGGGCGTCCCCATGATGCCCGTGGTGCATGGGGAAGAAAAGACCCGCAGGCATATTCTGGTTTACACCATTGAGTTGATCGCGGTCACGTTGTTGCTTCCGATCTTCAACCTGGCTGGGATGGTGTATGCCGTATCTGCGATCGTGCTGGGAGGCTTCCTTTTGTATGCTGCCTGGCGTGTTTTCAAAGTGGGCGGCAACAAAGTGGCATGGACCATGTACCGCTGGTCGAGCATGTATCTGGCGTTTATTTTTCTGGCGTTGATGATCGATGCCGTGGTGTAGAAGTGAAAATCCTCCGAGAACCTCGGAGGATTTTTTTACGGCTTTTTCACGTAGAGATAGATCCTGACATCGTCCCAGTTTTCAATAAATTCGAGTTCGTAATTTTCTTCGAGGCCTTCAAGGTGTGGATGGGTTTTGTACCCTTGTGCTGTGTATTCGTCCACAGATTGTTGGTAGATGATGAACCAGATCCGCGTGGCATTTGCGGAGGCTGTTTCAATGTCTTCGGCAGAGCGGATCTGCAGTACCTCACGCGTGGCTGGGGCAAGTGTGTCTACATTGCTTTGGGGTGGGTCAATGATGAAGGTTTGAACCAGCTTGCGGTTAAAGTAGAACGAGGGCAGATAGGAAAGTTTGCTGGAGTGAATGATCGCATCGCCGTTTTCCAATCTGCTTTGAATGCTTTGGTTGATTTCACGGAAAGGGCCGTAGGGAAAACCCTGATAGAAGAAATGCTGTGAGAGCCCGATGACGGCAGCGATACCGATAAGCGTGAACGTAAAAATTCGCACAGGGTTAGGCAGCCTTGTTTGAGTGAACGCCCATGCCAGCCAGATACAAAAAATGGCATGGGAAGGCAGAAGGGCTCTTTCGATATAAACAGGGACAAATTGAGAGATGACCCACAAAAGCAGCGGCGGGAGAAATGCCAGCGTTGCCAGCCATGTGGCCTTGCCTGTATTGGCGATGAAGTTTCGTTTTGCAAGGATGGTTTGGAAAACAGCCAGAACGATCACCAGCATGGCGATCAGCAGCCCTGGCAAAAGCAGTCCGTTGGGCAGGGGTAGATGCGGAAGGTAGAACAGAATCAGTGTAAAGATTTTTTCCAGCCCGGGGCGCTCCACCCAATAAGAAGATTGTACTTTGGAAAGCTGAGCGGGCAGATGAATGAGCCACGGAATGTAAAGCAGGACAGCCAGCAATGCGCCTGCCATGACCGATTTGAGCGTTTTCCAGTCCTTTTGCCACAGCGGCGTAAGGGCAAGTGGAATCAAGTACACACTTGCAAGATGATGTGTGTATTGTGCCAGCACACTGCAAACCCCAAAGAGCAGCCACCATTTCCACTCGCCGCTGCGTCCGCGCAGAAAGGCGTAGGTGGCGGCCAGCAGCCAGAACGAGAGCAGCATATACATGCGGATTTCCTGAGCGAAGTGGACCTGAAACGGAAGGATGGAGAAGAGCAGTGCGGAAATCCAGGCGGTCGTTTCATCGAATAATTCGCGTGCCATCAGGTAGACCAGGACCAGCGCGGCAAGACTGATGAAAATGGATAGCAAACGTGCCGCAAGGATGGACGTGCCGAAGACCCGCATCCATGCCCATAGAAAAACGTAATATCCCAACGGGTGAATATCAGCTGCGCCAGAACCGCTCTGACTCAGCGTACCGTAGATCATTGCGTTCAGTCCCTTTTCAGAGAATAAAATCGAGAACGCTTCGTCGTACCAAATGGGGCGTGTGACAAGCCCTGCCAAGCGTGTGAGCAGAAATATCACCAGCACAAGAATTAGTTTCGCTTTTTGACTTTTCATTTGACCCGATACACTTTCACAGAAGTTGAGGAATATACCAGTGCCGCGTTTGCCTGCGCGTTCAAGTCGCTGCCCAACGGGCTTTGCCCTCCAGCGGTGGAGATCAAAATATAACTGTATTCATCTGTCAGCAGGTTTTCAAGATTGTGGATGCAATTCATGTCGGCGTACAGGCATTGCTGAATGTTTTTGACCACGTCGTATTGATTTGCGTAACTACTTTTACCACTCAGCCATTCGGTTCCTTGAATCGTGGCAACGCTGCGCCGTTCTGAAAGGGCGGGGAACCATTCCGTCAGCGGGGAGTGCAGCGGATTGCCTTCATCATCCAAAACCAAAAAACGGTCGGCAGGGTCGGTGTTGCTACGGACCCATTCGATCGCTGTCCGTTCTTCCTTCGTCAAGACCTGGTACGAGAGTGTGTCTGATACTTGAAAGGCGTTGTACGTGAACAGCAGAATGAAGAAGCCGAAGAACGATCGTCCGCTGTGTTGTTTGAGGGAATCCATCCATTCAGTTGACGGGGTCAACCTCGTGGCGATGCCATCTGAAAGCACCGTCATCGCCATGATCGAAAAAGGCAAAGTGGATGCAGGCAAGCCGCCGCGCGGTTCGGCCAGTAAACCCATTGCCGCCCATGCAATTGGGAGATAATCTTTTCTTGCGGCGTGCATGAAAATTCCGCACAGTGCAAAGACCGCGATCACGGGAGTATATTCATCAGTAAACGACAGCGTGAAAAAGACCGTCCAGATCTTCAACCGCGAATAACTACCCTGCCCTGCATGGAGCAATGTTTCAAGCCCGTGATGTCGTATCACGTTGAACCACCATGGCGATGTCAGCAGCAAAACGCCGATGGCGACTATTACAGCATAAAACACCCCCTGCCGATCTCTGCCGAAAAAATACCACAGGACAAGGGAAGCGACAGCCGCCTGCACAGCCCAGGCGGGATGACTCAACACGCATCCTGCTGCGCTGAAACCTGCCGCAACAACCCAGGACCACGACCTGCGCTGAAACATTTGGTGAACGCAAAAAGCAACCGCTGTAAAAAAGAAAACGCCCAAAGAGCGTGTCAACCCGCCCCCGACTATGTTCCACCAGTAGGCGCTGGGAGTGAGCGCAAAGATCAATGCAGCCAATGCTGCCTTCGGTTTTGATTCGATCAATCGTTCTGCCATGAAATAAAAAAGCGGAATATTCAACATCGAAATCAAAAATGGCAGCCAGCGAAGGATGTTTAGCACCGAGATGCCTGTCAATAAATTGATCAGCCCTGCCAGATAAAAGCCAAGCGGAGGATACGCAAATGGAATATCCGCCTGATTGTAGGATGTGACCAGTGGCAGGGAAAACCCTTCCGCCCGCAGGTCATTGACCATTGTGTAAAACATGCCTCCATCCACCAGTGGGAAGTCTGTTTTGAGGATGGGGTACAACCGCACTGCCAGCCCAAAGACAACTGCCAGCAGCAGGAAAAATCCAGTGACATCCTTTTCGTGAGATTGAGCTTGTTTCATGGCCTTCTTTGATAAATGACAATTTGACTGTCGCTGTACACCTGAACCCATGTTTGCGGGTCGAGTTTTTCCAACAGGGTGTGATAGGGTTCGAGGAAGATCAAATTGATTCCCCGCGATTCGAGCCGCTCCAGACCAGTTTCGGTCCCGTTTGAAATCTCCACCCATTCCTGAATGAGGTCGTTTCCATACAAGTCGGCACGGCCATCAATGAAAACGGGATACTCACGCAAAGACCAGGTGAGATAGCCGCCCCAGTTATATGAATTGAAGATGGGTCCGCTCGGTTGGTGTTCTTTGACCCATGCTACAGCCTGTGCAGGAACTTCCTTTTCGATGCTTGCAGGTATTGAGACCAACCAGGCATATCCAACGAGCAGGATGATGAACATTCCGATCACTGCATTATTGACCACCCCTGCAACCCCTGGCGAAAGCTGTCCTTTCGAAGCTTGTCTGGAAAAGCGTTCTAAAAACGCCTTCACCTGCGGCGCTTCGGTCAGATTTGCCCATGCGGGGGCAAGGAACTTTTCCACGATGGGCAGGATGATGATGGTGTAGGCTACCAAATTGCGCTGCGCGAAGAAGAACAAATAAGCAAATCCCAATCCTTTGAATAGATCGGTGAAGGAAAGCCGTTTTCCTGAAAACCCGAGTCCGAAGACCAGCAAAAACATCAGCCAAAGCATTGGGTGGGCATAGATCTGGTGAAAGTCTGGTGAAAGCCATTCTTGGATTGCCAATGAAACATCCACTTGCTGGAAGGGTAGTTTCCAAATCGCGAATCCGTTCGGGTTGAGTGCCACGGCGAGGAAGGCGGCGAGACTCCACAAAGCCAGATGCCCGATCTCTTTGAAAACAAGTTTTGGAGAATTTCCAAATAGAAGATCGAACGATTCGCCTGCAAGGGTGGCGAACAAGAGCAGGGCGCCCCAGATGAATCCACCATGCAGATTACCCCATAGCGCAAAAAGCAGAACCAGTTTCCACAGCGGCTGGCGTTTGGTGTGGATGTGCTCATATAAAAATGAATCCAGCCATGCCAGTAACAAAAAGGATAGCAACTGCGGACGGGGAGTCCAGTTTGCGATTATCCCCATCATCGCGAGAATGACCAGCAATCCGCGCGGAATGATCGCGTTCGTCATCCGCTTGAAAATGATCCACAAAGTGAAAATTGCCAGCAGGGCGGTGGTCAGTGTGATGGCGAAAAATCCGCCGACCTGCCACAGGCCGTAGAGGGCAAGGTCTGAAACCCAGAATGCATTGACCCAGTCTGCGCCTTGTTTGGTGTATGAAAATTGGTCGGTGAGGAGGATGCGGCCCTGATGCCACATTTCGTCGCCAGCGCGTAAATGCCACCACATGTCATTATCCACAGGTGGATTGATGGCGATGGTGGCGACCAATAAAAATACGATGGTGATGAAAAAACGCTCGGTTCGGGTCATGGTTTTGCGGGGAGGGCTTTGTATTGTTTTACGGCGAAGAACAGCCCAGCCATAAGCAGGTAGGGTATGGAATGGGTGAGGATGGGCGAATAATAACTGAATAAAAGCAGAAGTGATATGGCCAGCGGAATTAATACCGCCTGTGCGGGTTGAATGCGTTGTCTTTCAAGCAGGATGAGAATCACCGCCATGATCGGTGCGATGAGCAAAACCAGATCCTGCGCGTGGGTGTGAGGTGAAAAGAAAAGCGCCGCTACAACTGCAAGACTGATCTCTTCTCCCGAAGGGCTTGTGTGATTTCGCCAGAAATAAACTCCTGTTGAAAAAAATGCCAATCCGTAAAATGCCCAGCCCGCGCTTCGGATCAGCGCGGCGGAGAGAAATGGGAAAAGCCTTCGCAAAAGGCCAATGAGGTTGACCATGTTCTCTTCGCTGGTGCGGTAGCCCTCGCCGCTGCCGCTGACCGTGAGGATGTGCAGAAAGCCTTTCAAACCGTCCGTGCCTACAACCCCGAAACTGAATAATGTCAACGCGAAGACGAAAAGCAGGAACCACCCAAAAATAGCGCGGCGTTGAAAAAGGAAGGGAAGCAACAGAAAAAACGCAAAATGCGGACGCACCGTGGCAAGAGATAACCCCAGCCCTGCGGCCCAATCCTTTTTGGCGTAGGTGCCCCACATTAATAAGCTGAGCCCCAGAAAGATGATCGCATTATCCTGCCCGAGCAGGAGGCTTTGAAAGATGGGAAAGAAAAGGAAGATGCCAGCGGCAAAGATCAGGGTTTGAGGTTGTGAAAAAAATTTTCTGGCGGGCGCAATCAAAAACGGAATCCCAGCCGTGAAGAGGAGCAGCATCAACATTGCCCAGCGTTGAAAGGATTTTAGATAATCTGCGTTTGAAACGATCTGTGCAAGCGGAATCACAAAAGGCGGGTGAATATACGGAAAGGTTTCCTGCAATTCGATCTCACGCTGAACAACCCCCTCTTGATATTTTTTTTGCAAAATCAGATCATAGGCATGAGAAGGGCCTTCCTGGTCTGCAATGCGTCCTGCCGCGTAGAAGGCAATAAAGTCCGCGCCTGTGTGTTGGGTGGGGTCCGCGAGCATCTTCAGCCAGAGCAGGGGATAGACCAGCGCCAACGAGATCAATATGGCAGTGATGGCTGTTCGTGAAAGATCAATGTTGATTTTCATGGGCGCAGGGTCTGGGTTTCGGTATTGTAGCAGATAATATAAAAGCCCTTGATCTCTCAAGGGCTTTGTAATTTATTCGCCTAAATAGTCGCGCAGTTTCCTGCGGATGGAGGGGTGACGCAGGCGGCTGAGGGCCTGCGCTTCGATCTGCCTTACACGCTCGCGGGTGACGCCCATTTTGCGGCCCACTTCTTCGAGGGTGTAGGCCTGCCCGTCGAGCAGACCATAGCGCAATTGCAAAATACGCACTTCACGCGGCGGAAGACCGTTCAACACTTCGCCGAGATGCTCGCGCAGCAGGTTGTAAGTGGCGGTTTCATCGGGCGGGGGAGCCTCATCGTCTTCGATGAAGTCGCCGAGCACCGAATCTTCTTCGTCATCGGTTGGCGTTTCCAGCGAAAGTGGACGGCGCGCCACCTGAATCATGTTTTCCACTTTCTTGGGCGGCACATCCAGGGCTACGGCCAATTCATCCACGCTTGGTTCGCGCCCGAGGCGTTGGGTGAGTTGATGCTGCACACGCAGGAGTTTGTTGATCTGGTCGCCCATATGCACAGGCACACGGATGGTGCGTCCCTGATCGGCAATGGCGCGGGTCACAGCCTGACGGATCCACCAGGTGGCATAGGTGGAGAACTTGTGTCCGCGGCGGTAATCGAATTTCTTCGTGGCGCGGATCAGACCGATATTGCCTTCCTGAATCAGATCAAGGAAGGGAACACCACGTCCCATGTATTTTTTCGCGACCGAAATCACCAAACGCGAGTTCGCAGTGATGAGATGTTCACGGCCTGCCCAACCGTCTTCGATGGAATGGCGAAGTTCAAGACGGCGCTTGCTGGTCACGTTTCCATGGGCCAGTTCTTCGCGGGCGGCGCGGCCACGCTCGATGCGTTGAGCCAGTTGCACCTCTTCCACTGCGGTCAACAACGGTACGCGGCTGACCTCTTTGAGGTATAGACCAATCGTATCGTCTGTGTCGATGTTTGCCAGATAATCGTCAAGCGAGGGGTCGGGTAGATCTTCCGTTTCGGTCGTTTGCTCAACAGCGGCTAATTCATCTTCGGTCGGCTCGGGGGTGATGGTATCTTCCATAAAAGGGATACCAGCGCTCAACAAAGCCGAAAAAGCCTCTTCCAACTGTTCCACATCCTGTTCAGCTTCAGGGAAGAAATGCAGGATGTCATCCAACGTTACATATGATTTTTGGCGGCCCAATTCCACGAGCCGTGCGATAGCTGAAAACTCTTCTTCGTCATCTACAATCAAAATCTTCTCTACATCCATTTACATATCCAACTTTCAATTATATTTACCAGCAAACTGCTAAATCAGAATACACTTTTTTAACCTGAAAATCAATACCTGCCCTGTTTTCAGATGCTTTGCAATGCTTTTGTATTACGAACGTCCGGAGTATTTCCGGACGTTCGCGTTCAGCAGTTGTAATTACCCCATTAAGGCGTTGGGGTTACGGAAGCCGCAGGGGTTTCCGTTGGCGGTGCAGGGGTGGGCGTCTCTGTTGGCGGCGGTGTCGTGGCGGTTGGCGTTGGCGTGTTCAAATAAGGCGGAGAGAACTGCAACTGGAGCAAAGCATCCAATCCGCTTACAGCAACCACTACCAGGCGGTCCTCATCCACACGCACATAATAGCCGCGGTTCGATGGGGTCATATCGCCGATTTCCAGAGTGTGGGTTTTTCCACTGGCAAACCCCACCGTAATAACAAAGGCGGGATTTTCCAAGCCGAAATCTGCCAGGTCACCTTGAACAGTGCTGATCTCCTGAAGTGCGGAAACTTGCGTCGCCGCCGCTTCAGACAACCCCGGGTCTGCCTCGGTTTCGAAGGGCAGTTCCAGCACCCAGACATTTTCCTCGTTTCGCAAGACCCGAACCGCTTCACCTTCGGCAGGCTTTACTTCGATGCTGGAGGGAGTCCCTTCTGTGGCAGGGAACAGGGGTACCGTTCCTGAAGTGGGCGTTGCCTCCACTGCGGTTTCTTCCTTTTTGTTCAGGAAGATTGCAAAGGTAACCAGCCCAGCGAACAGGACAAGGGCGATCCACGTGCCGATGCCAATCACAGGCTTCTGGATTTGCGTGCCAGTGGATTCCCGTGTAAAGGTTGACTCCGTGACAACGTTCGTCTTTTTTCGGCGCGGAGATGCCTTTGCCGTGGGTTTTGTTTCTTTTCGAGGCATGTTCTACCCCTTCTTGCGGCGTGCGATCCAGGAGGAAACACCGGAGAACACGATCAGGCCAGGCAGCACGAAGATGGAAATGATGATCATGATGATGAACACACCATTGGTGGGCGGTGTGAACATGCGCTGGGTCTGTTCACGCGGAGTAATGTTGATCAGGTCTTCCTGTTCTGCGGCCCAATCCACTGAATTGATGAACATGTTGCCGTTGCCGTAGGCATCGAAGATCTCGTCGGTGGCAAAGATGGAATTCCCGAATACGACCACACGCCCGCCGGTGGCGGAGTTTTCTGCCACTGCAGCAAGGTTCAGCGGACCGGGGGTATCCTTTTCAGGGCTGAATTCAGGCTGGGTCTCGGCAGACATTTCGGTTTCACCCCACGATTGGTCGGTCGTCAAAATGATGGGGGTGGTGGATACGTTTTCGATCGGTTCCTGTGATACGCTGATACTGCGTGCCTGCGGCAGGATGACGATGTAATTCTCGGTCAGGTTCTGTGTGATGGGGTGATCCACGATCTGTGAGGAAACAGCCTGCAACGGGTTCTGGGTGTTGACGAGGTCGATCACCATATCTTCATTCAGTTTGATGCCCCAGTCTGAGTCGAGGTATTTGGCGAGCGGGTCAAAGGTGTCGCCAAATTCAGTGACGATGGTGGGGTCTTCCATGACTACGAGGGAACCGCCTGCTTCCATATAGTCCTTGAGCAGAACCATTTCGCCGCTGGAGATCGGTTTCAACGGACCCGCAATGATGATGGCGAGGGCATCTTCAGGAATCTTGTTCGTGGCGATCAGGTTTAACGGGCTGACCGTGTAATTCTTTGATTCCAAAGTGGATTTTGCAATGGAGAAGCTCAGTTGGCCGCCGCCCGCTTCAAGAGAGGGCTCGCCATGTCCTTGCAGGAAATACACCGTGCGTTCACCGGGGTTAATGAGGCGGATAAGAGCCTGTGTCAATTCTGATTCGCTGGCGAAGGAAACAATTTCCTTGGTTTCGCCCATTTGAAGCAGGATCTTGCCGTCGCCGGTTATACCAGCTTCACGGGCTGAAACGGGGTCCTGGTCAGGGTCAATGAATTTGTAGGTGAACTTGCCATTGCTGTTGTTCTTAAATTTGGTGAGCAGTTCTTCAGCACTGGCGTTATCGAGATTCACGCTGTAGTAGGCTGTGGCAGTCACGTCACCGGGCAGGGTTTCAAGGGCCTGCAGTGTTTCAGGGGCGAGTGTGTTGGATTTATCCTCGGTCATATCCCAGGGAGATTTGAGGAAATCAGGATTTCTGAAGACCAGCACATTGGCCGTAATGAGGATGCCGAGAAATGCCACGATGAGAATCAGCGAATTGGAACCGTAGCGGGCCTGGCGTCCGGTAAGGAAGCGGCGGATCTGGTCAGGGACCATGATGGCGTAGGCCGCCAATCCAATGACGATTAATGCGAGGCTGATGTTGAAGGCCAGGTCAATGTTTTTGGTGAGGGTTTCTTCCAGGGTAAAGATTTGCTGCGATACCATGCCTTTGGCAATGCCAGTGAGGCCTGAAGAAACACAGGCCAGCCCGGCGACGATGAGCCCAATGAAAGCATATTTCGCAGGAGAGTTGTTTTTATTGTCAATCATTAGCGCCATCTCCGAATTTCAATTGCAGTGGTACCGGCAAACAGGCCCAAAGCAATGAGACTGATGTAGTAAACAATATCGCCAAGAGCGATGCTGCCACGGTTCATGGATGAGAAATGTTGCGACAGGCTCAGGTAGTTGTAAACATCACCGCCTTGCTGCAGGTAACTGGCGGGCAGGTTGACCATGAACCACAGGAAGAAGAACAGGCCGAAGGTTACGAAGAACGCGGCGAACTGGTTTGTGAAAATGGCCGAGATGCCTGTGCCAAGCGACAGCAGGGCGGCGCTGATGAGGATCAGGCCGATGTAGGAGGAAAGAATGATCATCCAATCCACGCCGGGGGTGACGTAGTTATCAATAATGATCGGGAAGATCAGGGTGAACAGGGCAATGGTCAGCACGAACATGAAGGCGCCCAGAAATTTCCCTGCCACGAGTTCAAAATCGCGGACGGGAGCGGTGAGCAGCAATTCGAGTGTGCCCATGCGGGCTTCATCTGAAAGCAGGCGCATGGTCAATGCCGGGCTGAGGAAGATCAGCAAAAAGACGAACAGCCAGTTGATGGGAGTGCTGTCAGGGGCGGGGCCGCCCATCATGGTTTGCTGGGCGCTGACGAACATGATCAATGCAAAATAAATGCCGATGGGCAGGACGATGGCAAAGGCCACCACATAAGCCAGCGGGCTGTTGAAGTAGTTATCGTATTCGCGTTTGGCGATGGTCCAGATATTTCTCATGGAATCCCTCTTTAATTGTTCTTTGTTTCGCTGCCGGTGAGCTCAAGGAAGATTTCTTCGAGGCTCATACCGAGTGGGTGTAATTCAAGAAGGTCGTAACCGGAGTTGATCACTTGTTTGGCTACTTCGGGGCGGGCATCTTTGCCGGAGACAAAGTCAAACTCCACCGAATTGTCCTTGGTCAGAACGGCGTGCTCCACACCTTTCACAGCCTTGATCAGGTTGACCAGATTGGCATCGGCCTCGCCGCGAACACGGACCACCACACGCTCACCGCCGATCAAACGCGATTGCAGGTTTTGGGTGGTGTCTTCGGTGACGATCTTGCCCTTGTTAATGATCAAAACACGGTCGCAGATATTTTGCGCTTCGTGCAGCAGGTGGGTTGATAGCAGAACGGTGCGTTCCTTGCCGATCTCGCGGATCAACTCGCGAACTTCCACCACCTGACCGGGGTCAAGGCCGATGGTCGGTTCATCGAGGATCAGCACCTCAGGACGGTGAATCAACGCCTGAGCCAGACCCACACGTTGTCGCATTCCTTTTGAGAGGTTGCCAATGTAGCTATCGGCACGATCGATCAGACCGACCATATCCAGCACTTCTTCCACGCGGTCATCTATGTTGGGGATCTTGCGAAGCTCGCCCATGAACTTCAAATAATCGAAGGCGGTCATATCGGTGTAGAGCGGAACCGTTTCGGGCAGATAGCCAACCCGCTTGCGAACCTCCAACGATTCCTCCACCACATTGTACCCGGCCACAATGGCTTCGCCGTCTGTGGGGGGCATGTAGCCAGTCAGAATGCGCATGGTGGTGGTTTTCCCGGCGCCGTTGGGGCCAAGGAAGCCCACGATCTCTCCCTGCTGGGCATCGAATTTCAGGTTATTGATGGCGCGGCGTGCGCCGTAGTCCTTGGTCAGACCACTAACTTTGATCATTGCCTCTCCTTGCAGTAAAAATTATGTTTTAAGAATGGGGTTTTGCCAAATAAAAAGCACGACCCGCAGGCAGTGCTATCTGTTTTGCCGTTGATTACTATACAATAGGTAGAGTCGCAAAGTCAAGCAGGTAATTAACTTCTAATCTAACGCTAATTTTCTAGGCCTTCGGCTATAATTTGCGCATGACCGAACTCCTCTATCAAACCGATGCGTACCTCAAAGAGTTTTCAGCCACCATTCTGTCGGTGGATTCTGAAAACCGTTCCGTAATTCTTGACCGTTCCGCGTTTTATCCCGGTGGAGGCGGTCAGCCCTGCGATTTTGGCACACTGGAGGTGGCGGGTGTTGTCTATCCGGTGGAGAAGGTGAAAAAACAGGGCGATGACGTCCTGCATTTTCTCGGCGGAACCGAACCTTTGCCGACTTCCAATTCCGCTTCACGCTGCGCGGGGACCCTGGACTGGGTGCGGCGACATCAGTTGATGCGCACCCATACAGCATTGCACATCCTGTGCGGCACGGTTTTCCGTGATTATGGCGCCAAGGTCACCGGCGGCGATATGGATCCCCTCAAGGGCCGCATGGATTTTGAATTTGAAACCATGCGTGGAGAGCTGGTCCGTGATATCGAAGCAGCGGTCAATCTCGAGGTCCAGAATAGACGCGATATTCGGGTGAAGATTCTGCCGCGTGAAGAAGCCTTCCAAATCCCAGACCTGATCCGCACCAAGATCAACCTTCTTCCCGAGGGTATTTTGCAGGTTCGAACGGTGGAGATCGTCGGCCTTGACCTGCAGGCGGATGGCGGCACACATGTGGCGAATACTGCTGAAGTGGGCCGCGTAAAAGTTGTGGATTACAAGAGCAAAGGCGCGATCAACAAACGGCTTTATATCGAAATCGAATAGA